>CAYXXZ010000002.1:0-114437 GCA_964469165.1 uncultured Porticoccaceae bacterium | reverse complement strand
GACAACTGACAACTGACAACTGACAACTGACAACTGACAACTGACAACTGACAATTAAAACCCCCGCTCAAACAAGGCATCCGTGCGCGCTGCCATGATGAAGTCGTTGAGATGCAGTCCGCCGATGCTGTGTGTCCACCAGGAAACGGTGACGGCGCCCCAGGCCACTTCCATGAGTGGGTGGTGATTTTCCTCTTCCGCCAGTGCGCCGATAGCCTGGGCGAAGTCGAGACAGCTCTGGTAGCGCTTGAAGGGGAAGGTTCGGGTCAGGCGCTTTTCATCATGCGTGGTCTGTATCCGCCATTCGGGCAGCTGTTCGAGATGATGCTCGGCAGCTTGCGCCGACACAGGCTCGGAGCCTTTGTGACAGGGCTCACATCGTGTTGTTTTCAGCTCCATGGGGTTCCTCTCGCAATAGACGCTGGCTGGCGTGGTTCAGCATAGGTAGCTATAAGCCGTAAGCTTTAAGCAGGAGTGCTGGAAGAACTGAGTTCTGCCGGCGTTTGAATTGCCGCTTATGGCTCAACCACAGTCGCAGGCCGGGGTGTCGTAAATTTCAAACAAGATCTTTGCGCGGCTTGCGGTTTGCTGGACTTTCTGATTTGTCAGTATAGAAGGATATTGCTGGCGGCGATGGGCTCACCTATGTCCGCGCGGTGGCGGGATGTGGCGAGACTGCCATTGCGACCACTCGAACGCGAACACAACCAGCAGTGACAGAGCAAAGGGCAGCAGCAGATAGAAACAGCGGAACACGATCAGCGCGGCGAGGGCGTCGGCGGTGGCGACCTCGGGGAGAGCGGCGAGAAAGGTGACTTCCAGAACGCCCAGGCCACCCGGCGAATGCGAGAGCAGGGCCAGCGCAAAGGATGCCAGGAAAACGCCGAGCACCACCAGATAGCCGGGGTTGGTTTCGCTGGGTAGCGCGAAGTAGATGATCGCGGCGGCACACAGCAGTTCCAGCGGGCCAGCCACCAGCTGGCGGGCGACAAGTGGCAGGCGTGGATACTGGATATGAATCTTGCGCCAGTTCCAGGGTTTGAACTGGCGCCACGAACCGATCACGTACAACACCACAATGGTGATCAGCACCAGGCCCACCGCTTCGGACACCCAGGGTTCGATGTCGGCAATGCGTTCGATCAGCTGCGGCTGCAGCACCAGCACGACACCCGACGCCAGCACCATCCCCAACGCAAAGGTAAAGGAACAAAATACGATCAGAATGCCGATTTCCTGGGGTGTCAGGCCCTTGGAGCGGTAGGCGCGATAACGCACCACCGCGCCGGAAAATACCGAAGCGCCGATGTTGTGAGCCAGTGCATAGGTGGTGAACGAGCACAGGGTGATGAACCACCAGGAGATTTTCTTGCCCAGATGAGCGATCGCGATGCGGTCGTACCAGGCCAGCGCCATGTACGAGCCGAGGGTCGCGATACTCACCAGCACCCAGTTGTGGGAAGAAATTGCCGACAGACTGTCTGCGATTTCGTCGAGGGAGATGACGTGAATTTCCCGGTACAGTAGCCAGCACGAGAAAACCAGCGCAGCGATGCCGACGCAGCTCCAGGCCACATCGTTGCGCCTCATCAGTGGTTGCTCGGCAGCGCAGCGCGCTTGCGCAGAGCGCACGGAAATTCAACAAGGCGTGCGACGGGCGAGGCAATGGTGGTGGAATGAATCAAAGTGGCTACTACCTTCTTCACGTTCACGCGGAACGGAGGTTGTGCGGGCTCGGCGGGTGGCGGCGCCTTCAGGGGGCAAAGTCTACCCGTCCGGCGAATCGCCCTGCAAGCATTCAGGCAGCTCATGTACGAGTCGAAGTAAACAACTCTATGCTCACAGACAGTTCTTGGGCTTGTGCAGCCCTGCGAGCTTGCTGAGCAGGCGCGCGGGGCTGGGTGGAAAAAGCGCCATGAGGTAAAGACTTCTTCCCTTGTCCGGGCCGAGATGCGTGCCGATGTACTTCACCAGGGGGCGCATGGAGGGCGAGAAGCCGAATTCGAGATAGAAGTTGCGGGTTTGTTCGATCAGCGCCCAATGTTCATCCGTGAGAACGAGGTTCTCCTGCGCGGCGACCCACAGGGTGAAGTCGCGGTCCCAGAGGTCGGGATCTTCGAGAAAGCCTTCTTCGTCGACGTCGTACACGGGTTTTCTGCCAATAAAAAAGGCGGCACGGATGCCGCCCTGTGGTGATGTTGCGCGGTCAGTCTTCGCTCATGCCGATGAGATGAAGCAGGCTCGAGAAGATGTTGTAGATCATCACGAACAGCATCACGGTAGCGGAGATGTAATTGCGCTCGCCGCCGTGGATGATCTCGCTGGTTTGCCACATCAGCAGGCCAGCGGATACCACCAGGAAGATACAGGACAGGGCCAGAGACAAACCTTGAATCTGGAGGAAAATGTTGGCGATGGCGGCGACGAAGGCCACAACCAGGCCGGTGATCAGAAAGCCCGACATGAAACCGAGATTCTTGCGGGTGGTCAGCACATAACCAGAGCAGGCGAAGAAAATCAGCGCGGTGCCGCCAAGCGCGGTCAGTACGGGCTCGGCGCCAGAGGTTTTCAGATAATGGCTGATGATCGGGCCCATGGTGAAGCCGAGCCAGCCGGTCAGCGCAAAGACCCACGCCAGACCTGAAGCGCTGTTCTTGTTCTTCTCCGTCATCCACAGGAAGAAGAAGTAGGGCAGCAGTGTCCACAGGCCGAGGAAGGGTACGTTCAGTGCCATGGCCACCCCTGCGGTAATGGCGCTGAACAGCAGGGTCATCGCCAGCAGGGAATAGGTATTGCGCAGAACCTTGCTGACCTCATCGGAAAGCGCGGCGGACCGTGAAAGTGAAGGGTTTGTCCGTGTTTCCATGGTTTGTGCTCCGGGTGTGGCAACGATTTTGTCAGGGGCCGATCTTACAGGAAAGAGATGTCAAATCAAATTGACAAGCTGCTGATGACAGGCGGTAGCCCGCAGAGTACACTTTAGGCCACTTCGAGAGGGGAGAGTTCAATGACCGCGCCATCATCCGCAACACAACCGGTTATCGCCGTGGACCAATTGCTGACGTTGGCGTTGAACGCACTGGACAACTACTTTTTCCGCAGCCACAAGGAAAAGGCACGCAAGCTCTACAAGGAAATTGCCGCCGGCGACGCGGTCGAGATCGCTACCCTCACGTTCAAGGAGGCCGGTCAGGGGCAGGTGAAGCTCAAATTGGCGCTGGATCACAGCCAGTATAAAGGCCATATCACCTTTCATATGTTCAAGCTCGCCCTGCAGCAGACCTTGCGCAACATCGCCGGCAAGCTGAGCAAGAAGCAGGATTTGAACCTCTTTACCAGCGAGGAAACGGCGGAGGTCATCGTTCACCTCCCGGGTATCATCCGCGACAGAGACAACATCAACGTGATGGTGCTCGGCATCCACCCGCAACGCAATGTCGCGCTGATCAAGCTTCAGTTTCTCGATTCGGACCAGTTCCGCAAGGACTCACCGGAGGCCGCGAGCATGGCTGTCAGTGCCAGTGATGCGTCGTTGGTCGATGAGACGGAACCCGGCTGATTCCGGGCAGGGCGGACAGCCCGGCTGACCTTTCGAGTTCAAACTGATGATTCGCAGCAAGGGAGTGATCGCGACGGTTCTCACGCTGCTGTTGGCTTCGGGATTTCTCGCCACGACCCTGATCAGCTATTTCGCGGCCCACGACTCCCTGTCACGGCAGATTGCGGAGGAAGCGCTGCCGCTGACCAGCGACAACATCTATTCGGAGATCCAGCGGGACCTTCTCACGCCCATCCTGATTTCCTCGCTCATGGCCACGGATACTTTCGTGCGCGACTGGGCCATCAGCGGAGAGCAGGATGTCGAGCCCATCAGCCGTTATCTGGAAGAGATTCAGCGCAAGTACCAGACCATCACGGCGTCCTTCGTTTCCGAGGCCACCCACAACTACTACCACGCCAAGGGCATCATCAAGGTGGTCGACCCGGATGATCCGGCCGATCAGTGGTATTTCCGCTCGATGCGCATGAAGGAGCCCTTCGAGATCAATATCGACAGGGATACGGCGGATCGCTCGCGCGTCAGCATCTTTGTCAATTACCAGGTGCGCAACTACCAGGACAGGCTGCTGGGCATCATCGGCGTAGGTCTGTCGCTCAATTCGGTAGTCGAGCTGATCGATCTCTACGAGCGCCGCTACGGGCGCCTGATCTACTTCGTGAACCGCCAGGGCGACATCGTCCTGCACGGCAGTGGCGATCAGCTCGAAGGCCGCATCCATCACCGCCCCGGCCTTGCCGCCCATGCCACGCAATTGCTGACGAGCCCCAGCACGACCATGAGCTATCAGGCGCCGGGCGAGGGCCTCGTTCATCTCAACAGCCGCCTGGTGCCGGAGTTCGACTGGTACCTGATCGTCGAACAGCACGTCTCGCAAGGTGAAATACGTATCGAAAGGACGTTGCTGGTCAATATCCTCATTTCGATAGCGGTCACCGCCATCATCCTGTGCCTGGCATATTTCACGATCCGCGATTACCAGCGCCGCCTGGTAGAGATGGCCACGTCCGACAAACTCACCGGCGCGGTCAACCGCCAGGTGTTCGATACCCTGTTCGAGCGCGCCGTAAAATCCTCACTGCGCCGCCGTAGCAGCCTGTCATTGCTGGTGATCGACGTGGATCATTTCAAGGGGGTCAACGATCAGTTCGGTCACCTGGGCGGTGATACGGTGCTGCGTAGCGTCACCACCACGATTCGCCAGCACATCCGCGATTCCGACACGCTGTGTCGCTGGGGTGGCGAAGAGTTTCTGGTGCTGCTCGAAGATTGCGACCGCGCCGAGGCGGTCAAGAAAGCCGAGGAAATTCGCAATGCCATCGTCGCGCAACCGGTTCCCTTCGGACGCGAGTCCATCGACGTCACCGTCAGTATCGGCGTGACCCAGTACCTGCAGGGCGAAACCCTCGATGCCGTGGTGCACCGCGCCGACAGCGCCATGTACACGGCGAAGAGGGATGGGCGCAATCAGGTGCGGGCAGGTTGATGTAGTTCAGAGTTCACAGTTTTCAGTTGACAGTTATCAGGGGGTGCCGCGCTCACTGACAACTGACAACTAGTCCTCACCCTCGCCTTCCGTGTCGCGAAAGACTGCGGGGTTGAGTTCGTGGCGCTTTACCAGTTTGTGAAAATCCGAGCGGTTGCGGCCCGCCAGTTCCGCGGCCTGGGTCATATTGCCGCGCGTGGCGGTGAGCAACTGGGTCAGGTAGCTGCGTTCGAAGTCCTTGCGCGCATCGCTCAGGGAGTGCATGCGCGGCGGGCTGTCAGTGGGGAGTGATTGACGTGTGAGGGTGTCCGATATGATCGGTCCGCTGCACAGCGCGAACAGTCTTTCCATGACGTTTTCGAGCTGGCGGATGTTGCCCGGCCAGTCGTAGCTCAACAACAGGCTGAGCGCCTGCGGTGAGACGGTCTTGCGCGGTTTGCCGGTGCGGGCCGCGATGGCATTGAGAAAGTGCTCCGTCAACAGGGGAATATCCTCGAGGCGCTCGCGCAGCGGCGGAATGTGCAGGCTGACCACATTGAGACGATAGTAGAGGTCCTCGCGAAAGCGCTTCTCGGCAATGGACGATGCAAGGTCGACGTGGGTGGCGGAAATCACCCGGATATCGATGGGAATATCCTCGCGCCCGCCCACCGGCCGGATCTGTCCTTCCTGCAATACCCTGAGTAATTTTGCCTGCAGGGAATAGGGCATGTCGCCAATTTCGTCGAGCAGCACGGTGCCGCCGTCGGCGGTGGTGAACAACCCTTCACGGTTCTGGTTGGCGCCCGTGAAAGCCCCCTTGACGTAGCCGAAGAGCTCGGATTCCAGCAATTCCTGGGGAATGGCGCTGCAGTTGATGGCAACGAAGGAGCGGCCGGCGCGCGAACTCCAGTTGTGGATACTGTCGGCCAGCAGTTCCTTGCCCGTCCCGCTCTCGCCGGTGACGAGAATGTTGACGTCGCTTTCTGCATAGAGGCGCGCCTGCTCCAGCAACTCGAACATTCTCGCGCTGCGGGTCAGCAGGCGTCCCTCGGCAGCGGGTTCACGCGCGGCGCCCGGGCGGATCTGGTCGGTGGCCTGTTTCAGGGTGCTCTGCAGTTCATCCTTGTCCACGGGTTTGGTGAGAAAGGCGAAAATGCCGCTGTGAGTGGCGTCCACCGCCTCGCGGATGGTGCCGTGCGCGGTGAGCATGATCACGGGAATTCCCGGCCAGCGTTCGTGCACGCGCTCGAACAGCGCCATGCCATCCATGGGCTCCATGCGCAGGTCGGTGACCAGCACGTCGACAGCCTGGGTTTCCAGAATGCCCAGGGCTTCGTTGCCGGACGCCGCCGACAACGTGGTGTAGCCGAAGGCCTCCAGGCGTATCTTCAGCAATTGCAGCAGGCCGGGGTCATCATCGACGATGAGAACAGTCGCTCGCGTCACGGACTTACTCCATTGGTTTGTATGCCGTCCAGTTCGGTTTCGATGGCGCGAATCCCGCGGATGGTCGCTTCCAGCTGATCGGCCAATTTTTGGTTCTTCTCTTCCAGAATGCGGTAGCTGCGGGACAGATCACTCACGAGGTTGATCAGCGCCTGTTCCGCGGGGCTCCACTTGTCGATGGTGCCGATGTCATTGAGCGCTTCGCGCAACAGTCCCGGAGTGAAGTCGGGCTGGCAGGTGGCCAGCAGCACACGCTCGAATTTTGCCGCGCGGTCTGCATGGGCGGCGTCGGCTGCCAGTTCGCTCAAGCGCGTACGCTGCTCGTTGGATGGCAGCAGGCAAAGGGCCAGGCGGCTTTCGAGCCATTGTTCGACGCCGGGCTCGATGATAACGGGTTTTTGCAGTGGTTGCTCGACCGGGGGTGGTGGTGTGGTCTGGCAGCCGCCCAACAATACCAGGGCAAAGAGAGGGAGAAGCATTCTTGTCACTGCTTTTTTTCTCCTTCGATGACAGGAAAAGTCATGGTGAACGTGGTTCCTTGGTTGGGGGGGGAGGTGACATGAATCTCGCCTTTGAGCAGGTTCACGCATTCGTGAACGATGGCCAGGCCCATGCCGGTCTTCGGTACCTTGCTTTCCCTGCCGGTGCGTCCCTGGAAGAAGGGGGTGTATAGGCTCTCCATTTCGTCCTCGGGAATGCCCGGCCCGCTATCCGACACGGCCAGTGCCCAGCGGTCGTGGCGTTTCTTCCAGGATACGCTGATCTGGCCGCCCTGCGGTGTGAATTGCAAGGCATTGCCGAGCAGATTTCTGAGAATCATGTCGAGCAGGCGGTGATCCGAGCAAATTTCTTCCGGCATTCCTTCGAAGATCCAGTGCAGCTTCTTGTCGGGCGTGGCGGATTCCAGCGTGGTGCGGATGGTCTGGCACAGCGAAGGTAAATGAATGTTCTGCCACTGACTGACGACGCCGTGGGACACGGCATTGTAATTGAGCAGCTGTTGAATCAAATGTTCCAGATTGCGGGAGTTGGTTCTCAGAATGTCCAGCACTGCGCGCTGACTGGCGCGCAGCGGCCCGGGCACCTCTTCGTCGAGCAGATTGCCGGCTTCGATGATGGCGGCCAGCGGCGTTTTCAATTCGTGGGTGACGTGCTGGATGAATGCGTTCTTCTGGCGGTCGCTCGCCCACACTTGCTGGCGCATCCATTCCAGGTTGTCGCCCAGCGCCACCAGGTCGGCGGGGCCGCGGATATGAATGGGTTTTTCCCATTGCTGCTTGCCGAGTTGGCGAATGGCCTGGCTGAGGCGCCACAGCGGTCGCGACACCATGTAGGTACCGATGATCATCAACAGAAAGGTGCCGGGCAGGGCCATGGCGGTGAGGAAAAAGAGCTGATTGACGATACGCCGAAATTCCTGCTCGCCGGTGGCCAGCGCGCCGAGTCGATACCTGTTGGTTTCCTGCATCAGTTCGTCATTGCTGCTTATCAGCAATTGCAGGTAACCCGACAGGGCCTCCTGGCTGAAACCGGGGCCAGAGCCCATAAGAACTCCCGCATCCTGCGCCGCCTGGAGCATGGACGCCAGGTAGGTGTCGTCCGTCTCGGCATCGAGCAAGGTGCGCAATGCCACGGCGCTCTCATCGAGCGCGAGAACTTTTTGACGATAGAGATCGAGAAAACTGACATCCATCAGCAAGGCGTACTGGCGCGCGAGGCGAACCAGCTCACGCGAGTTCTTGGCGAGCGTTGCGCCGTGGGTGGTAACGAGATCCATGCGTTGCATCAGCAGGCGCTGCTGATGGGTTTGATGCTGCAGGGCAAAGGCCGCGTAGCTGACGGCGGCGAGTAGCGGAATGATCGCCAGTACCGTTGCCGCAGCCCACTGTTGCAGCAACGAGAAGCGACCCATGAACGTTTTGGAGGCCATTTCGGAGTCCATCTCGATCCGCTTGAGTGGCCTAATTGTGCGTCAATGTCCGGGTTGTTGCCAAGAGGCAACAGCATAAGTCCCTGAAAAAGAGAGCTTTCGTTGCCTGTCGAGGTTTTGTGTTGCCAAAAGGCAACGATTGGGAGGGTTTGGTGGGATGAGGTTGTTTGTAAATTATTGTATTTAAAATAAATTTACAGGTTGGCATGGTGATTGCTATATATCCAGGTGTCCATTCATGGAGAAACAGGAGCAGTTGATGAAAGCCTTGACCGCAGCAGTTTTTGCGACCCTTTTCGCCGGTATGGCGTTTGCGCAGGACAGCATGGAAAACCCGGCCAGCGAAGAAGCGGATCGTTATACCGTGATGTTCAATGAGGCAGACAGCGACAAGGACAGCCATTTGAGTGGGGAAGAAGCGCAGGCTATCGGACTCAGTGGCGCCAGCTTCAGCAGCCTGGATAGCGACAGCGATGGCAAGCTCTCTCTCGAAGAGTTTCTTGCCTTGATCAACGCCGGGCAGGGCGCTCAATAACCCGGCGCGATGACAGGGAAGTGGACTCACCGTTGCCGCTGACAGCGCGACGGTGAGGAGAGCCAGGGAGAGGCTGCATGAATGTTATGAAATCGAAATGTGACAACGGCGGTCTCCGCGTGAGACATGCCAGGGATGACGGAGTCTCGATACGTTATACCAGGAGCCTGTTCCAGACTTGTAGGATCGGTGAGTAGCCATGAGAACCATTGAATCAGAGCAACATGCGATCACGTATTCCCAGCCCAAGGGAGAGGTCGCGGAGGACAAAAACCCTCTGGTACGCAGCTGTCTCAGGTTCTGGAAGCAGGGCAAGATGCTCGATTGGGCAGTGCTGTTTTTCATCACTGCCATGCTGGCGGCCTTCATCGGCCTGCTGGTCGGTAGCCCCGACGGTATTTTCAACTACGCGGGATTACTGTCGGTAGCGAGTCTGGTGATGGGTGTTGCGGGGCTCTTTCTGGATACCAGAAATCGCGGCTGAAATCACTCCAGCCGAGTGTGTAAAAGCGTTCCTTGACTTTGGCCCCTTCGGGGGCTTTTTTTTGTCTCGAATTTGTATATTGAAGCGTTCCGCGCGATTACCTCATCACTCTCATTTCAGGCTTCTTTGCGATGCGCTGACGATCAACAGTTTCAGAGTATAGAACACCATTTCCCTCTCGGGGGTAAAAAAACTCACGGTCATCATGTCTTTACTTGCTGTCGTACCAGCGCCGGGATCTGTGCGGCGGGCAGTGGTTTGCTGAAATAAAAACCCTGGTAGGTATCGCAGCCGTTGCTCTTGAGAAATTCCAGCTGCTCGGGTGTTTCCACGCCTTCGGCAACGGTTTTGAAGCCCAGGCCGCGGGCCATGCCGATGATGGCGAGCACGATGGCCTCGTTTTCGGGGTCGCGGCCCAGGCCATCGACAAAGGACTTGTCGATCTTGAGGCGGTGCACCGGATAGCGTTTGAGATAGCTCAGGGAGGAGTAGCCGATGCCGAAATCGTCGATGGACAGGGTGATGCCGAGCGTACGCAGCTGACCGAGGGTGAGCAGCGTCTGCGTGGAGTGCTCCATGGCGATGTTTTCGGTCAGCTCGAGGTCGAGCATGCCGTCGCTGAGGCGATGGCGGTACACCAGGTTTTGCACGGTTTCGACGAAGTTGGCCTTGTACAATTGCGGCGCCGACAGATTCACCGACACCGACGGTACCTCGAAGCCCTGTTTGTGCCAGGACGCCAGCTGGCTTGCCGCCGCTTCCATGACCCAGGTGCCGATGTCGATGATCAGCCCGCTTTGTTCCGCCACCGGAATGAAACGGATGGGAGGAATCAGGCCAAGTTCGGGGTGTTGCCAGCGCACCAGGGCCTCGATACCCACGATCCGGCCGCTGTGGATATCTACCTGCGGTTGGTAGTGCAATAACAACTGATCTTTTTGCAGCGCCTCGCGCAGGTCGCGTTCGATCTGCAGGGTTTCTTCCGCCAGCGCCCGCATCGAGTGGCTGAATACCTGAATATTGTTGGGACCGCCTTTTTGGGCGTTGAACAAGGCCGCGTCGGCCGCCTGTATCAGCTGCTCGAGATTGTGGCCGTGGTCCGGCGCAAGGGCGATGCCGACGTTGGCGGTGATGGAGAGTTCGTGGCCTTTGAGTGTCATGGGCGCGGCGATGGCACTGAGCAACTGGCGTGCGATCGCTACCGTGGTGTTGATGTTCGCACCGGACAGCAGGGCCAGGAAATGGTCGCCACCCAGGCGGCAGAGGGTGGCGTTGAGGTGCAGTTCGGCGGCCATTCGTCGGGCCACTTCCTGCAGCACCAGATCACCGATGCTGTGGCCCAGTGATTCGTTGATGATCTTGAAGCGGTCGAGATTGATGCAAAGTAACGACAGGCCGCTGTTCTGCGAGTTGGCGGACGCAAAAGCCAGGCGCGCCTTTTCCTGCAGTAACTGGCGGTTGGGAAGATTGGTGAGGGTGTCGTAGTTGCTCAGATAGCGAATGCGCTCTTCCCTGGCTTTATTCTCGGTCATGTCCGTGGAAATACCGCAGAGCCCGTAAATGTTGCCATCGCTGTCGCGCAACGGCAACTTTACGGACCAGAAGCTGCGGGTTGCGCCGGACTGCTTGAGAGTGACGATTTCCTCGGCTCTGACGATCTCGCCGTTTTCCAGTACGGCGCGGTCGTTTTCCTGCAGGGAGGCCAGGCTCGGACCACTGAAGAACCTGGTGTCGTCGGTGCCGAGAACGTCTTCCTTGTCGGCGGCTCCCCACAGGTTCAGTGCCTGCTTGTTGGCAAAGAGGTAATGGCCGCCGGTGTCCTTCAGATAGATGGAGGCGCCGACGCTGTCGAGAATTGTCGACAGCCGGGTCTCGCTTTCGGCGAGAGCGCGCTCGAAGGCGCGGCGCTGCTTCTCCCTGTCGAAATTGTCGAGGGCGAAACTGATGTCGTTACTCATCTCCTGCAACAGGTTGATGACATCGTCATCGAAGGCGCCGATTTTCGCGTGATAGACGTTGAGAACCGCGAAGGGTTTGCCTGCGCGAGGTACCGGGAATGCGGCGGAAGATTTCCAGCCATAGCGCTGTGCGAATCTGTGCCACAGCGTGGTGTAGGTGGCCGCGAGATAATCGTTGACAATGACGGCGCGATTCTCACGCAGGGCGCTCCCGGTCGGTCCCCTGCCTTCCGGAAGGTCGCCGTTGGTCGAGATCTTCAATTCATCGAGAAAATCGGGGCTGGCGCCCGAGGACGCAACGGGAATGACGCGATCGGTCGTTTCGTCGATCATGCCCACCCAGGCCATTTTCATGCCGCCATAAGTCACCGCCATCCGGCATACGAGGGGAAAGAGCTGCTCCTCCGTTTCGAGGCGCAGAATGGCCTGATTGATTTCGCTCAGCGCGTGATAGAGGTGGCCGGTGCGCGCCGCGCGCCGCTCGCTGCGATCCCGGCCGCGAGCGATGGAGCACACCAGCGCGGCAAAGACAATGCTGAACAGCGCGCCGGTGGCCGCGACGATAAACGCGCGGCTGGAGGGAACGGCCTCGGCCCGAAATTCCGGTGTTCCGCTCATCAGCAATGTCCACTCGCGCGCGCCGACCTGAATGCTGTGACTGGTCTGGGGTTCTCCCGCGCGGTTGCGTTCACCGTAAGAGACATCGTCGGAGTGAAAAAGAAGGCTTTCGGCATCAGCCTCGGTGCCGTCGTATATCTCTATGTCGATGTGGGGATTGAATTCCCCCGCCAGGCCCGCCATGAAATCCTGCATGCGAAAGGGAACGTCGACCCAGCCGATCAGCGCGGCGCGGCGCTGCTCCGGATTTGCGGTAGGCTGATTTACCCGGTACACAGGCAGATACATGACGAACGATCTGTTCTGCGATTGCAAAGTGGCATCCTGAGCCAGCGCCAGCGCGCCAGTGATGGCGATGTCGCCACTGTCACGGGAGCCCTCCGCGGCTTCGCGTGCCGCCTCGTTGGTGAACACGTCAAACCCCAGGGCGTCGAGATTTTCCGCCGTCATCGGTTGAATGTAGACGATCGGCGCATAGAGCGGCCGGTCTCCAGCCGGTGTCACCCGATAAGGCTGGTTCAGTTCTCCTGCGATGCGCTGCTCGTGCTCCGCCAGGTCGGGGGCGGCGACGGCCTCGACGAAGGCGATGGCCTGTATGCCGTTGAGTTCGTCGACCAGTTCGAGGGACGAGGTATATTGAAAGAACTCCTCATAGGTCACCTGTTGCGAACCGCGGAAAAAACCTTGAATACCCCGCATCACTGCCTGATAGGTCTTGAATTTCTGCGCGATATTGATAGCGGCGACGTTGGCGGCGTCCTGGAACTGCCGCTCGAGATTCTGTGCTTCCTGCTTCCTGGTATGGTCCCAATAGAGATAGGTCGACCCGCCTCCCATGAAGAGTACAGATATTGCCAGCAGCCAGGGCAGCAACCTGGAGGTGGCTTGGGGCGAACTGGGAGTCATGCGGGGTCCTTATTTTCCTTTTAGAGACCGGGAGACGAAAAGGTGTGCTCCATATAATCATCCTTTTATATTTCAGGCAATGTATTGTGAGTCGCAATTGATGCCGTTTGTCGGCGAGCTTGATACCGCGCCGGCAGCAGCCTGGCCCGCCGCGCTGTAGTTGAGCTATAAGCGGTAAGCTTTGAGGTAAACCCTGGCGCAACGCAGTCCTTCCCGTGCCCTTGCTCAAAGCTTATGGCTTACCGCTCGTTTCACCTTGCGCAGGGCAGGACTGAAGCCTGATGTTCCTGCTGCTATGTAAAAACCTCAGGGCGCCCAGCGCATGAAGCGATTGAACCACTGATGGCTGCGCAGGATGATCCAGGGCGTCGGCGCGCCCTTGCCGACATGTTTCAAGCGTGGATGACCGCGCCACACGTTGTTGAGCGCCATCATCTGATTGCTGTCCACGTCGACCAGGAGAAGATGTTTGCCGTGGTCCAGCACTTTCTGAAAGCGCCTGAATTCCGTATTGGGCTCCTGAATGCCCCAGAGTCCGCCTTCCCAGGTGCAAAAGCCCAGCACCACGATGGCCAGCAGAACAAAGGGAATCCAGGTAAAGGTATCCGGCCATCCCGTCAGCCAGGCGCCCAGTAGCACCAGACCCGCGAGGCAAATTCCGATGGCTGCACCGATCACGCTGGAGCGCACCACGTCCTTTTTCATGAACGAGGTCACGCCTTGCAAGCTGCGTTGGGCAACGCCCTGGTCATTCTGGCTGAGCACGCGTATCTGCTCTTTGGCGAGGCCATTGTGTTCCAGCTCCTGGGCGACGACTTCAAGCTCATTGAGGTTGTCGCTGATGTAGTAGTACCGCTCCATAAAGCTTCCTCCTACTCTCTGCTCTGGTTGGCTAAACGGGCTTCAATTATTGCTGTTGACTGTAAACGGTGCCGTCCGTTCCGTTGAGTATAGATGCAAATCCTGCAAATGAAAGAAGGGTCCAGCCGGGCCGGGATCCGGGGATGGTTTGCCCGGCTTGACGCTGATGTTTGTTACAATCGTGGCAAATTTCACGTTTTCACAGGTACTTATGACTCTGTTGTTGCGTCCCCGATTCAGTGATATTCAGCCCGCCGACCTGCCCGCACAGCTCGAAACATTGTTGAACGACAATCGCAGCCAGGTGGCTGCTGTGCTGGCGGAAAACCGTCCTTTCACCTGGGCGAGCCTCATGGCACCCCTCGAAGCGCTGGACGACCGCCTGGAAAAATTCTGGTCGCCCGTAAGCCATCTCAATGGCGTCATGAACAGCGACGAACTGCGCAGTGCTTATGAAGCCTGCATTGCGCTGTTGACGGCCTACTACACCGAGATGGGGCAAAACCGCGCGCTCTTCGAGGCGGTTCGCTCTCTGGCGGACAGTGCCGACGCCGCCCACTTCGAGCCGGCGCAGCGCCAGGCGATACGCCATATGCTGAGGGATTTCCGCCTCTCCGGTGTCGCGTTGGACGAGGATGCACGCAGACGCTTCACGGCAATTTCCCAGCGCCTGAGCGAACTGTCGACGCGCTTCTCCAACAATGTGCTGGACGCCACCGACGGTTGGGAAAAATATGTGAGCGATGAAGAGCAGTTGAGCGGAATTCCTGATCTGGCGCGTGACGGGTTTCGCGAGCAGGCCAGACTGCAGGATAAGGAGGGTTATCGCCTGACGCTTCAGGCGCCGGCCTACCTGCCGGTCATGCAATATGCGCACGACAGGGAACTTCGCGAAACCCTGTATCGGGCCTACACCACCAGGGCATCCGAGCAGGGGCCTCAGGCCGGACAGTGGGACAACGGCGCCCTGATGGTGGAAATTCTGCAGTTGCGTGAAGAAATGGCGAAATTGCTCGGTTTTGATAATTACGCCGAGTTGTCCCTCGAATCCAAGATGGCCGACTCGCCGCAACAGGTGCACCAGTTTCTCGAAGCGCTGGTCAAGGCCGCCAGGCCACAGGCCGAACGTGAACTGGCGACATTGCGCGAATTCGCCGCGCAGCAAGGGCTCGCGCAACTCGAAGCCTGGGACATCTCCTACATGAGTGAGAAATTGCGTGAGCGGGATTACGCAATCAACCAGGAGCAGTTGCGGCCGTACTTCCCTGCGGATCGGGTGCTGGAAGGTCTCTTCGCCATTGTCGGCCAGCTTTTCGCGATCCGTTTCGAGCCCGAGACAGATGTGGATCTATGGCATCCCGATGCCCGTTGCTATCGTGTGCTGCGCGGCGACAGCACGATTGCCTTGTGTTATCTCGATCTTTACGCCCGCGCCCGCAAGCGCGGCGGCGCCTGGATGGCGGACTACTGCGGTCGCCGCGCCACAAAAGACGGCGTGCAGCTGCCCATCGCTTTTCTCACCTGCAACTTCTCGCCCGCTACGGCGGAGCGCCCGGCACTGTTGACCCATGACGAGGTGACGACCCTGTTCCATGAATTTGGCCACGGCTTGCATCACATGCTGACCCAGGTCGATGTGCTGAAAGTATCCGGTATCAACGGGGTTGCCTGGGACGCGGTGGAACTGCCCAGTCAGTTTCTGGAAAACTGGTGCTGGCAGAGAGAATCCATTGCGCTCATCTCCGGTCACTATCAAACGGGCGAGCCGCTGCCCGATGAGCTTCTGGACAAGATGCTCGCCGCGCGCAATTTCCAGTCTGCAATGCAGATGCTGCGGCAACTGGAATTCGCGCTTTTCGATCTCGAGCTGCACATGGCGCCGGCGCCGCAAACAGCGGAGGAAATTCAACGCTTGCTCAACAGTGTGCGCGAGCGTGTGGCGGTGGTGCAGCCGCCTTCATTCAATCGCTTCCAGCACAGTTTTGGCCACATTTTTGCCGGTGGCTACGCGGCGGGCTACTACAGCTACAAATGGGCCGAGGTGCTGTCCGCGGACGCGTTTTCGCTGTTCGAGGAAGAGGGTGTGATGAACCCGCAGACGGGCGAGAAGTTCTGCAAGGCGATTCTGGAACAGGGCGGTTCCGCCGACGCCATGGCCTTGTTCGTGGCATTCAGAGGGCGAGAGCCGTCGCAGGAAGCGCTGTTGCGCCACAGCGGCATTCGCGCGGGCATGTAGGAGCCTGCCTGCAGGCGACCCTTTTCGAGACCTCCAGGTCGCTTGCAGGCAAGCTCCTGCAGCGTTACCTCTCCCAGAGAGAGAAAACCGCGCCCAGCGCGGGCGCGATGGAAGCTGTGACAACTGGAATTCGCGCTTTTCGATCTTGAACTGCACATGGTGCCGGCTCCGCCGACGCCATGGCCTTGCGGGCATGTAGGAGCCTGCCTGCAGGCGACAAATTTCGGTGGCTGTCGCTTGCAGGCAAGCTCCTACAGCGTTATCTCTCCCAGAGAGAGAAAGCCGCGCCCAGCGCGGGCGCGGTAGAGACTACCCTTTCAGGCGTTTGTACTTCATGCGCTCGGGCTGGGCATTGCTGCCTTTGCGCTTGATCAGATCTTCGTGGTAGTCACTGAAGTTGCCTTCGTGGAAGACCACTTCCGAGTTGCCTTCGAATGCCAGAATATGGGTTGCCACCCGGTCCAGGAACCAGCGGTCGTGGGAGATCACCAGTACACAGCCGGGGAAGGCCAGCATGGCTTCCTCCAGTGCGCGCAGGGTTTCCACGTCGAGGTCGTTGGAGGGTTCGTCGAGCAGCAATACGTTGGCGCCCTGTTTGAGGGTGTTGGCCAGGTGCAGGCGACCGCGCTCACCACCGGAGAGCTCACCGACACGCTTCTGCTGGTCTGAACCCTTGAAGTTGAAGCGACCGAGATAGGCGCGCGAGGGTACCTCGTAATTGCCGATCTTGAGAATGTCGTGGCCATTGGATACGGCCTCCCACACGGTTTTCTTGTCGTCGAGTGTTTCGCGGCTCTGCTCCACGAACGCCATGTTGACGGTTTCGCCGATCTCGATGGTGCCGCTGTCGGGCTGTTCGCGACCGGCAATCATGCGGAACAGCGTCGATTTACCCGCGCCGTTGCCGCCGATGATGCCGATGATGGCGCCCTTGGGTACGCTGAAACTCAGGTTGTCGATGAGTAAGCGATCGCCGAAGCCCTTGGATACGCCATTGAACTCGATCACCTTGTCCCCGAGGCGCTCACCGGGTGGAATATAGATCTCGTTGGTTTCGTTGCGCTCCTGGAATTCCCGCGACTGCATCTCCTCGAAGCGGGCGAGGCGCGCCTTGCTCTTGGCCTGGCGGCCCTTGGGGTTCTTGCGCACCCATTCCAGTTCTTCCTTCATGGCCTTGAGGTGGGAAGACTGTTCGCGGGCTTCCTGCTCCAGGCGCGCTTCCTTGGTTTCCAGCCAGGTGCTGTAGTTGCCCTCGTAGGGGATGCCGTGACCGCGGTCGAGTTCGAGAATCCAGCCGGCCACGTTGTCGAGGAAGTAGCGGTCGTGGGTCACCGCCACTACCGTGCCGGGGAACTCTTCGAGAAATTTCTCCAGCCAGAACACGGACTCTGCATCCAGGTGGTTGGTGGGCTCGTCGAGCAGCAGCATGTCGGGCTTGGACAGCAGCAGGCGGCACAGTGCCACGCGGCGCCGTTCGCCCCCGGACAGCTTGGTGACGTCGGCATCCCAGGGCGGCAGGCGCAGGGCGTCGGCAGCGATTTCCAGCTGGTTGTCGAGGTTGTGGGCATCCCACGCCTGAATGATGTTTTCGTACTCTTCCTGTTTCTTGGCGAGCTTGTCGAAGTCGGCGTCCGGCTCGGCGTAGGCGGCGTAGACTTCATCCAGCCCCTTGAGGGCGTCGATGGCTTCCCGCACCCCGTCCTCCACGTTGCCGCGCACGTCCTTGGCGGGGTCGAGCTGCGGTTCCTGGGACAGGTAGCCGATCTTGATGCCGGGCATCGCCCGGGCTTCACCCTGAATGTCGGTGTCGATGCCCGCCATGATTTTCAGCAGCGTCGACTTGCCCGCGCCGTTCAGGCCCAGCACGCCGATCTTGGCGCCGGGAAAGAAGGACAGGGAAATGTTCTTGAGAATCTCGCGTTTCGGGGGAACGATCTTGCCCACCCGGTTCATCGTGTAAACGTATTGGGCCATGGCTCATTTCAAAGGGATGGTGAATGTGGCGGCGATTGTAGCGGAAACCCGCGTGACTTGTGAGTGAGGGCCATTACCAAAGGGAACAACATGAACGAACCATTGACCAAATGTGAGTGAGAACAGGCCGAGTGTCTTGTCCGGGGGGCGACTGGTGGCAAAATAGCGGAAAGGGCAGCGTTGGAATAAATTTTCACTCTGCTGTGACGTTTTTCACTACAGGTGCATCTATTAGGGTATGAAAAGCGCTTTTGCGGTCGATGTCGATGATCAGCTTGTCCTGCGTGCCCAGGCAGGCGACAGAGACGCTTTGTTTGAAATCTACGGTCTTTTCGAAAAGCAGGCGTACACAGTGGGTTACAGGTTCAGCCAATGCCCGCAGCAGGCGCAGGACATCCTTCAGGACGGCATGCTCAGCCTGGTGGAGAATATTCATCAGTACCGCTTCGAGGCCCCTTTCTGGGGGTGGGCGAGAAGGGTGTTCATCAATGCGGCGCTGATGTACCTGCGCCGCCACAGGCACAGGGACAGCAATGTCGAGGTGCTGGTGGATGAGCAGGTGGTGGGCGACGGCGGTTCTGCGGAAATGGCCAGGGATATCGCCACCGCCTTCGCGCGCCTCGCTCCGGAACGACGGGTGGTGCTCTGGCTGTATGGCGTCGAGGGCTACACTCACCAGGAAATCGCAAGGATGCTGGGGTACTCGGAAAGCTATTCGAAAACCCAGTTGATGCGTGCCAGACGCCAGGTGCGTCAGTGGTGGCAGGCGGGCAGTGAAACAGACGAGGGCGACTTGGGCGAGGGCGATGTTTGCGATGACCAGCAGTGACAAGAGGATGGACAGGGCGCTCGAGGGATTGCCGATCCTTGCGCCGGGCTGTTCCGCCTGGCGGGCCATCGATGCACGTCTCGATGCGCTGGAATCCCGCGCCCGCGTACGGAAGCTGTGCAGGTATTCCGGTGCCCTGGCGGCATCTGTGCTCATTGCCGTGCTGGCGTTCGGCAGTTGGCATGCGGCCCAGGAGGGCATGGATGAATTGCAGCGGATCGTCGATACCGCGATCCGCGATGCGCGACCCGACCTGATGTTTTCCAGTCATCGCTACAGCGGCGACAGCCCCGCCCTGGATGCCTTGCTGGTGAATGCGGCGCCGCGCGGTGCCGCCAAAGGCCGTTACATCGGCGACGCTGCGCAAGATGGCGAAAAAACGGAGTCAGGGGTAGAGAGCGCCAGCAACGAGTTTTGACGAGGGGAAGAGCGCTAGGGAAGGCGCCAGCAAAAAGCAGTGGTACCCGGCTTGCTCACATGGGGTCGCCATTGCATGGGACGGGAGACCACGGATTGGCTCCCGTTTTTTTTATTTTTGGTCTGACGTCGGACGTCTGACGTCGGACGCTTATTCACTCCGAGGGACCAGATCAGTTTCGCAGCAAATCTGACCAATATGGGCTGTTCCCACGGCTGTGTCCTGCTAGCTGGCAGAACGCACCGCCCAAAAGCGTCAGACGTCAGACGTCCAGCGTCAGACAAAATCGAAAGCTGGCTGTTCAGCCTGTCATCGTGTAGAATTCGGCCTCTTTTTTCCTTCCTTACCTCCTTTATCTTTCACCGCGGGGAAGTGCTGAACCATGTTTGACAACAACCTGACCATCGCCAAGAGTGATCCTGATCTGTGGAATACCCTTCAGCAGGAAGCGCGCCGCCAGGAGGAGCACATCGAGCTGATCGCCTCCGAGAACTACGCCAGCCCAGCGGTCATGGAGGCTCAGGGGTCGTCGCTGACCAACAAATATGCGGAAGGTTACCCCGGCAAGCGCTATTACGGTGGTTGTGAGTTTGTCGATATCGCCGAAGAGCTGGCCATCGCCCGAGTCAAGGAGCTGTTCGATTGCGACTATGCCAACGTCCAGCCCCACTCCGGCGCCCAGGCCAATGCCGCCATCTTCCTGGCACTGGTCAACCCCGGCGATACCGTCATGGGCATGAACCTGGCGCAGGGTGGTCACCTCACGCATGGCAACCCCGCCAACTTCTCCGGCAAGCAGTACAACATCGTGCCCTACGGCCTCGACACCGAGACCGGCGTCATCAACTATGACGAGATGGAGCGCATCGCGCTGGAAAGCAAGCCCAAGATGATCATCGGCGGCTTTTCGGCGTATTCCCGCTACAAGGATTGGGCGCGGATGCGCGCCATTGCCGACAAGGTCGGCGCCATCTTCTGGGTGGATATGGCGCACGTCGCGGGCCTGGTTGCCGCCGGCGAATATCCCAGCCCGCTGCCCCATGCCCATGTGGTCACCAGCACCACCCACAAGACCCTGCGCGGCCCGCGCGGCGGCATCATTCTGTCCAAGGGCCAGGGAGAGGATTTCCACAAGAAACTCAACTCGGCGGTGTTCCCCGGTATTCAGGGCGGTCCGCTGATGCATGTGATCGCCGCCAAGGCCGTCGCTTTCAAGGAAGCGCTGGCGCCGGAGTTCAAGTCGTACCAGAAGCAAGTGGTGATCAACGCGCGCGCCATGGCCGCCGTGCTGCAGGAGCGCGGTTACAAGGTCGTCTCAGGAGGCACCGATAACCACTTGATGTTGATCGATTTGATTGGCAAGGAATACACCGGCAAAGATGCTGACGCCGCGCTCGGTGAAGCCTACATCACGGTCAACAAGAACTCCGTGCCCAACGATCCACGCTCGCCGTTCGTCACGTCGGGGTTGCGTATCGGCACGCCCGCGGTCACCACGCGCGGCTTCAAGGAAACGGAGTGCCGCCAGTTGGCGGGCTGGCTGTGCGATATTCTCGATTCCCTGGAAAAGGGCACGTCCGCAACAGTGGTGCCCCAGGTCAGGGAAAACGTGCTGGAGATCTGCAAGCGCTTCCCCGTCTACGGCTGAGCCGAGCGCCCTGCGGCCTGTGCTACACTGGCCGCTGACTGATCCCGCTCCCGAGCGAGCGGACCCGTTCTTTAAGGTGGCGCCCGTTCTTTATAGGTAGTGTATGTACTGTCCATTTTGCGGAGCAGAAGATACCAAGGTAATCGACTCGCGCCTGGTGGCTGAGGGCTGTCAGGTGCGCCGTCGCCGTGAGTGTCTCTCCTGCAAGGAGCGCTTCACTACCTACGAAGCCGCGGAATTGTTGATGCCGCGCGTCATCAAGAGTGACGGTACACGCGAGCCGTTTGACGAAGCCAAGCTGCGTTCCGGCTTGCAGCGGGCGCTCGAGAAGCGTCCGGTGAGCATCGAAGAGATCGAATCCACCCTTACCCAGATCAAACACAGCCTGCAAACCACCGGTGAACGGGAGGTGCCCTCGCGCCTGATCGGTGAAAAGGTTATGCAGCACCTGCGCGACCTCGACGAGGTTGCCTACGTGCGCTTCGCGTCCGTTTATCGCAGTTTTCAGGATATCAGCGAATTCCGAGCCGAACTGGACCGGCTGGAAAAGGTTCCGGACAGGAAATCCGTCGCGCCCAAATGAGTGATTTTTCTCCTTTCGACAGCGCCTGCATGGCCCGCGCCCTGCAGCTTGCGCGGCAGGGCTGGTACAGCGCCCACCCCAATCCCCGTGTCGGCTGCGTCATTGCCCGCGATGGCGACGTGGTCGGAGAGGGCTTTCACGCGCGGGCGGGCGAGCCTCATGCGGAAATCAACGCGCTGCGCGCGGCGCGCGACAAGGCGCGCGGCGCCACCGCCTACGTCACGCTGGAACCGTGCAACCACCAGGGCCGCACCGGCCCCTGCAGCGAGGCGCTGATTGCCGCGGGTATTGCGGAGGTGGTCTATGCCGTGGCCGATCCCAACCGCCAGGCGTCGGGAGGCATCGCGGCGCTGAGGAGCGCCGGTATTCGGGTGCGCGGGCCGCTGCTGGAGAACGAGGCGCGCGAGGTGAATGCGGGGTTTCTCAAGCGTTGTGAGAGCGGCTTGCCCTTCGTCACGCTGAAGCTGGCGATGAGTCTCGACGGCCGTACCGCCATGGCGAGCGGCGAGAGCTACTGGATCACCGGCGCGCCCGCCCGCCGCGACGTGCGCAAACTGCGCGCCCAAAGTGGTGCGATCGTCACCGGCATTGGCACTGTGCTGGCGGACAACCCCGCCATGACGGTCACCCCGGAAATGCTGGCGCTGGAAAATGCCGCGGAAGTGGCGTCGCGGCAGCCTTTGCGGGTGATTGTGGACAGCGGCCTGCGCACACCGCGCGAGGCAAAAATTCTCCATCAGCCGGGGCAAGTACTGATTGCTACCGCCACGGCAGGGAACCCTGTCTATGGCGACAATGTGGAGGTGAAATGCTTTCCCTCCTCAGCGGACGGGGTCGATCTGCGTGCCGTGCTGGCGCATCTCGGGCGCTGCGAATGCAACGATGTGCTGGTCGAAGCGGGTGCAGGCCTGGGCGGCGCTTTCCTGCGGGCCGGCCTGGTGGACCGGCTGGTGGTCTATATGGCAGCCAGGCTGATGGGCAGCGATGCGCGCCCGCTGCTCGATCTGCCGCTGGTGCGCATGGCCGAGGCCGTGGCGCTGAAGATAGAAGATATCCGCGCGCTGGGGGACGATTGGCGCATCACTGCCGTTCCCCGCTTGCAGTGATCACAGAGTTCTGAAGGAAATACTATGTTTACCGGAATCATTGAAACACTGGGTACGGTGACAGCCCTGGAAAACAGGGGCGGCGATGTGCGTCTCACCATCGATGGCACTGGTCTCGACATGACAGACGTCTCCCTGGGCGACAGCATTGCCGTCAACGGCGTCTGCCTCACGGTGGTGGAAATGAGCGACACCGGTTTTGCCGCGGACGTGTCCGGCGAAACCCTGCGACTTACCTCCATCGGCCAGCTGGCACAGGGCTCCCGCGTCAATCTGGAAAAGGCGATGCGCAGCGGCGACCGCTTCGGCGGTCACATGGTGTCGGGTCATGTGGACGGCCTGGCGGAGGTTGTCAGCCGCCGCAGCGATGCCCGTTCCGAACACTTTCGTATTCGTGCGCCCGCCGAACTGGCACGCTACATCGCCCACAAGGGCTCGGTGACCATCGACGGCACCAGCCTCACCGTGAATGCTGTCGAGGGTTGTGAGTTTGACCTCAACATCATCCCCCACACCCTGGACAACACCATCATTGGCGGATACCAGCCCGGCGTGAAGGTCAACATCGAAGTCGATATCATCGCCCGCTACCTGGAGCGCCTGTTGTTGGGCGACAAGGCGGCGCAAGCCTGAACAGCAAGCTCGAGCAACGAGAGAGTACAGACGTGAAACTGAACAGCATCGAAGAAATCATCGCCGATATCCGCGATGGCAAAATGGTCGTCCTCATGGACGATGAAGATCGCGAGAACGAAGGCGACCTGATCATGGCGGCATCCCGCGTGCGCGCCGAAGACATCAACTTCATGGCCAAGCACGCCCGCGGCCTGATCTGTCTGACCCTGACTCGCGACCGCTGCAAGCAGCTCAACCTGCCCCTGATGGTAGAGGCCAACGGCTCTTCCCACGGCACCAACTTCACGGTTTCGATCGAAGCGGCGGAGGGCGTCACCACAGGGATATCCGCGGCCGATCGCGCCCGCACCATACAGGCGGCGGTGGCTCCCAATGCCTCGCCCCGGGACATCGTCCAACCCGGCCACATTTTCCCCCTGATGGCGCAACCCGGCGGCGTGTTGACCCGTGCCGGTCACACCGAGGCGGGTTGCGACCTGGCGCGGCTCGCGGGCCTCGAACCGTCTGCCGTCCTCATCGAAATCATGAACGACGACGGCACCATGGCGCGGCGCCCCGACCTCGAGGCCTTTGCCGAGCTTCACGGCCTCAAGATCGGCACCATTTCCGATCTGATTCACCATCGCGTCGCCAATGAAAAAACCGTGACCTGTGTCGCCACGCGCCAGATCAACACGGATTTTGGTCCCTTCGAGATTCGCACGTACCTCGACAGCACGCGGGACGAACACCATCACGCCCTGGTCAGGGGGGAGATCACACCTGATCAGCCGACCCTGGTGCGGGTTCACGTGCCGAACCCGGCACGCGACCTGCTCACCCTCAAGGAGCCTGGCAAGGATGACTTCCCGCGCTGGACGTTCCACAGCGCCCTGGAGCGTATCGCGCGTGAGGATAATGGTGTGATGATCATCATCAGCAGCCGGATGGACAGCGCTGGCGACACGCTCGAAGTGCAGCTTCAGGACATTTACGGCGATTTTGCCAAGCCCTTCCTTTCGGGGGCGGAGCATATCCAGGTACAGCAGGTGGGCATCGGCTCGCAGATTCT
The DNA here is from genome assembly GCA_964469165.1 of uncultured Porticoccaceae bacterium. Classification (GTDB taxonomy): domain Bacteria; phylum Pseudomonadota; class Gammaproteobacteria; order Pseudomonadales; family Porticoccaceae; genus CAYXXZ01. The sequence goes on along the minus strand of CAYXXZ010000002.1, from coordinate 90,191 downwards.
GCGCGATATCGGCGTGACAAAAATGCGCCTGATGGGAGCGCCGATCCGCTATGCAGGTCTGGGCGGCTTCGATCTGGAAGTGGTCGAGAACATCGTTGAATAACATCGGGTAGAAAGAATATGAGCAAATACAGACCTGTGGAAGGTGACTTCAGCGCCACCGATGCGCGTGTCGCCATTGTGGTCAGCCGCTGGAACGGCCAGGTGACCGGCAGCCTCGAGAGAGGCGCGGTGGCGGCGCTCGAAGACAAGGGAATCAGCGCCGACAACATCAGCATTTACCGGGTTCCGGGCGCGTTCGAGCTGCCCCTTGCCGCGCGCAGGATCGCCGCGGCGGGCAACGTGGAAGGCATCATTGCGCTGGGTTGCGTCATCCGTGGCGAGACACCCCATTTCGACTATGTGTGTGCCGAGTGCACTCGCGGTATCGGTCAGGTCGGGCTCGACAGCGGCGTGCCGGTAGGATTCGGTTTGCTGACCTGCGACACCCTGGATCAGGCCCTGGCGCGCTCCGGCAACGACCGGGAGAACAAGGGCGAAGAAGCCGCGTTGACCGTACTGGAAATGATTTCCCTGCTGCGCCGGATCGGGTGAGCGGATGGCGACGAAACCCTCGAACCGAAAAAAGGCCCGTCACCTGCTGGTGCAGGCACTGTACCAATGGCAGCTCTCGGGCACGGCGATCACCAATATCGAGGCGGAATTTTTCAGCGACAACGACATGGCGCAGGTCGACACGGCGTATTTCCGAGAGCTGTTGCACGGCATTCCCGCGGGCCTTGCCAGTGTCGACGAAGGGTTTCGTACATTTCTCGACCGCAACCTGGACGACCTGGACCCGATCTCTCTTGCGGTGCTGCGTATCGGCACGTACGAGCTGCTGTTTCGTGTCGATGTGCCCTACAAGGTCGTGATCAACGAAGCCGTCAACCTGGCGAAGTCATTCGGTCCGGAAGACGCTCACAAATACGTCAACAGCATCCTCGACCGGGTGGCGGCGCGCAGCCGCGAGGTCGAGATTCGCGCGGCGCGGGCCGGTCGCTGATGATGGCTGGCGCGCTGGGGGCCATTGCGAACCAGTGCGCCGGCGCTTCCAGCCTTGTTGCCCAACAGGTCCTGATGACTTCTCTTCGACTCTTCGAAGCGCGATGGGCCCTGCAAAGAGGGGCCCTGCCAGGATGAACGAGTTCGACATCATCCGACGCTATTTCAAGTTCTCGGGCCAGCCGGGCGGCGCGCTGGCGCTGGGCGTCGGCGACGATTGTGCACTGTTCGACCTGGCCGCTGGCGAGCAACTCGCCATCACTACCGATACCCTGGTGAGCGGCGTGCATTTCTCCGTCGACGGCGATCCGGCGCTGATCGCACGCCGCGCGTTGCGGGTGAATCTCAGCGACATCGCCGCGATGGGCGCCATCCCCCTGGGCTTTCAACTCGCCATTGCCTTGCCGGCGCTCAATGAAGCCTGGCTGGAGCGTTTCAGCAGCGGCCTTGGCGAGGACGCGGCGCACTTTGCCTGCCCTTTGTCGGGGGGCGACACCACGCGTGGCCCGCTGACCATCACCGTGACGCTGCTGGGCTCGGTGCCCGCAGGCCAGGCCTTGCGCCGCGATGGCGCATGTGAAGGCGATCTCATCTACGTTACCGGTACCCTGGGCGACAGCCGCGGCGGCTTGCAGTGCTTGCAGGACGAGATCAACGACGACTATCTTCTCGAGCGTTACTGGTTGCCCGAGCCGCGCCTCGCGGCGGGGGTGGCGTTGCGCGGCATTGCCTCCGCGGCGCTGGATGTCTCCGATGGCCTCGTTCAGGATCTGGGCCATATTGCCCGCGCCAGCGGCGTGAACGCGGTTGTCGAGCGCGACGCGCTGCCCCTTTCTTCCGCGTTGTGTGCGTTGGCCGGCGACGACACGGCCCGCAACTGGGCGCTCAGTGGAGGTGAGGACTACGAGCTCTGTTTCACCGTGCCGCCGGACTGTGTCCCGGCATTGGAAAGCGCGTTGGCAACCACTGGCGTGACCGCGACCAGGATCGGTCGCATGACCACAAAGGGATCTGGAGAGGTGTTCTGCGTGGACGGCCGGGGCAATCCGGTCGCGCTCGAACGGGGTGGCTATGATCACTTTGGCTAGCGGCTGGTATCGATTCGTGCGGAGGATTGGGTGACCACTCCCTCGTGGCGACAGCTGGCTCGCGATCCGGTGCTGTTGCTCGCCTTCGGGCTGGGCTCGGGCCTGTCGCCCAAGGCGCCGGGTACGGCGGGCAGCCTGCTCGCCGTTGTCCTGTTTCCACTGCTGGCATTGCTGCCACTGTCGGGCTATGTCGCGGTGGTGGCGCTCACCATCGTTGCCGGCATCTGGATATGCGGTCGCGCGGCGCACAAGCTTGGCGTTCACGATCACGGCGGTATCGTGCTCGACGAGATCGCCGGTGTGTGGCTGGCGCTCGTCACCTTTCCGCCGACATGGTACTGGCTGTTGGCAGGATTCCTGCTGTTCCGCTTTTTTGATATCGTCAAACCCTGGCCAATTCGCTGGCTCGACCGCCGTGTCTCCGGTGGTTTCGGCATCATGGTGGACGACCTGCTGGCAGGGGTGTTCACCTGGCTGGTGTTGAGCGCTGTGCGCTGGGTTGTGGGGTGAAAATTTTTTTGAGTTTCACGTTGCACGTTACACGTTTCACGTGGGTGCCAACAGTAACGGCAGGGCCTGTTGAGAACTGAAGAACAGGCTATAAGCCATAAGCTTAAGCAAGACTCTGTCAAAGCGACGTTTTCCCAGGGCTCCTGCTTATGGCTTATGGCTACCGTAAGGTTGCCGCATGTTTTGCGTGCAATGGGCAACTCGAGCAGAGAGGTGAACAGATGCGACTCACGGCCTTGCTTCTCGTGCTGGTGGCAACCACCACCCTGGGCGCGCCCAGGGTCGAGGTGAAAGGGCTGTTTGCCGGGCGCGCGGTGCTTGCCGTCGATGGCAGGGATCATCTGCTCAGGGCGGGCGAAAGCTCTCCCGAAGGTGTATTGCTGGTCTCCAGCACCAGCCGCGAAGCCATCGTGGAAATCGACGGCGTGCGCACCACATTGAGCCTTTCACGCCAGATCGCCGGCAGCTTCGTGGCGCCTTCGGAACCGGAACAGGTGCGTATTGCGCGCAGCCCGGACAGCCACTACCGGGTCGCCGGAACCATCAACGGCAAGGCGGTGATGATGATGGTGGATACCGGCGCCACGGCTCTGGCGATGAATGCCCGCGATGCCCGGCAACTGGGTATCGACTACCGCAGCGGCGCCAGGATTCGCGCTTCCACGGCGGGTGGCATGGTGGATAGCTACGCGGTGACGCTGGCGCGGGTCAGCGTCGGTGGCATCGTGCTTCACAACGTGCGGGGCACGGTGGTGGAGGGCAGCTTTCCCGAGCAGATCCTGCTTGGCAACAGCTTTCTCAGCCGCGTCTCCATGAGTGAAGAGGCGGGCATGCTGGTGCTGCGTGGCAAGTTCTGAGTTTCGCCGTTGCAAGCCGCGAAGGAGCGCATTGACTTTACTACTGGCCAAGTGCCGTTAAAATAGCCGCACCCTCTTTCTCTGGAATCACAGTGACACTGCACTTCGTAGAATCCTCGCGGCTTCCTACCCGCTGGGGAGAGTTTCATATTCACGGTTTTGACGATCCGGACAGCAACAAGGAACACATTGCCCTCAGCATGGGCAACGTGGCGGACGGCGATCCGGTATTGCTGCGCATCCACTCCGAATGCCTGACGGGGGATGCCCTGCACAGCCTGCGCTGCGACTGCGGCGCCCAGCTCGAGGCCGCCATGCGCAGAGTGGCGAGCGAGGGCAGGGGGGTGATTCTCTACCTGCGCCAGGAAGGCAGGGGCATTGGCCTGCTCAACAAGATCAAGGCCTACAAGCTTCAGGATGCGGGCGCCGATACCGTGGAAGCCAACGAACAGTTGGGTTTTGGCGCCGACATCCGCGATTACAGTATCTGCCGGTCGATGCTGAACCACCTTCAGATCAACAAGATTCGCCTGATGACCAACAATCCGCGCAAGATGGCGGCGCTGGAAGCCATGGGTTTTGCGGTGACCGAGCGCGTGCCGCTGCAGTCCGAGAGCAACCCCCACAATGCCAAGTATCTGGCCACCAAGGCGGGCAAGCTCGGCCATTTGTTTCGCAAGGGAGAAGAGTGATGGGACTTGCCAAGCGCATCATCCCCTGTCTGGATGTCGATAAGGGACGGGTTGTCAAAGGCGTCAAGTTTGTCGACATCCGCGATGCCGGCGACCCGGTGGAGATCGCGCGCCGCTACGACGAAGCGGGCGCCGATGAGATCACGTTCCTCGATATCACCGCAAGCCACGAAGGCCGCGACACCATGCTGCACACCGTGGAGCGCATGGCCAGCCAGGTCTTCATTCCCCTCACGGTCGGCGGCGGCGTGCGCACGCTCGACGATATTCGCGCGCTGCTCAACGCGGGCGCCGACAAGGTCAGCATCAACTCGGCGGCTGTGCGCGATCCTGAACTGGTGCGCCAGGCGGCGGAGCGGTTCGGTTCCCAATGCATCGTCGTCGCGATCGACGCCAAGCAGGTAGAGGAAAATCCGCCGCGCTGGGAAATTTTCACCCACGGCGGGCGCAACCGCACGGGAATCGACGCCGTTGCCTGGGCCGTCAAAATGGCGGCGTTGGGTGCGGGCGAAATTCTTCTCACCAGCATGGATCGCGATGGCACCAAAAACGGCTTCGATCTCGCGCTGGTACGCGCGGTCAGCGATGCCGTGGCTGTCCCCGTGATCGCCTCCGGCGGGGTCGGCAACCTGGACCATCTTGCCGACGGCGTCATCCTCGGCGGCGCCGATGCGGTACTGGCCGCGAGCATCTTCCACTTCGGCGAATACAGCATCCGCGAAGCCAAGGAACACATGGCGGCGCGCGGTATCGAAATGCGCCTGGTGTGATTCGCTATCCGGCCTTGCCTGTGCCGGTTTTGCTGAGTTGCACGTCGCACGTAAAAGCCCGTAGATCGAGTTATCACGGGTTCTTCTTCCGTCCTCATTTCTGTCACTCGATCGCCGTCGTCGCTACGGGCCTCCGCGTGAAATTCAGCGGGTCACATCATGTCAGTATTGAAATGATAATAGTTATCAGTTAATAATCTGTGCTCACATCCGTCATGAGGTGTTTGCGCAATGGCTTCGACACAAGGGTACGTGGCCCTGACCCGCTGGCAATGGCTCGGTGATAAGATTCGCTGGGCGCTGGAGCCGAATGAACCACGGCTGATCGAGGATTACCTCCGCGCCGGCCATCAACTGGTGAAACCCGATGAACCCGGTTGTTGGCATTTGACCGAAAGCGAGTTTCATCTTTTACTGGAGAGCGCGGCGGATCCCAATCTGCCGTGGCACTGGCGCTGCCTTTGCCTCGACCACTGCCACCGCCCGCTCAACCAGTTGCAGGCGCTGTCCAGTACCGGGGAGCGGCGCCGCCGCCTCGATGAATTGCGCGTCCGCCTCAGCACCCTGCGGCTGCGCCCCTCCATAGCCATGACCGAAGGATCATTGCCATGACTGATACCCGACTCGAACGCGACAGCATGGGCGAACTGGCGGTGCCAGCCGACGCCTTGTACGGCGCTCAGACCCAGCGCGCCATCAACAATTTTCCCGTCAGCGGGCGGCGCATGCCGGCGCCTTTTGTGCGCGCGCTGCTGTTGGCCAAGGCAGCCGCGGCACGTGCCAATGTGGCACTGGAGCAAATCAGCGCGGCGCAGGGCGAGGCGATCGGCACTGCGGTGGAGCAGCTGCTGGGCTGCGATTTCATGACACATTTCCCCGTGGATGTGTTCCAGACCGGTTCCGGCACCAGCTCCAACATGAATGCAAACGAAGTGGTGGCGACACTGGCGAGCCGCGTCCTCGGTGCCCCGGTGAGCGCCAACGACCACGTCAATGCGGGGCAGAGCAGCAACGATATCGTTCCCAGCGCCATCCATATCAGCGCCGCACTCGAACTCCACGAGCGCCTGCTACCGGCCTTGCGACACCTGGCCGAGACAATCGAGCGTAAGGCGGAGCAGGTCGAGAGCTATATCAAGACCGGTCGCACCCACCTGATGGACGCCATGCCGGTGCGCATGAGCCAGGCGCTCGGCGGCTGGGCCCAGCAGATCCACGCCAACATTGCCAACCTGCAGGCTTTGCAGCCCGCCCTGCAAGCGCTGGCGCAGGGCGGCACGGCGGTCGGCACCGGTATCAATGCCCACCCCGAATTCGCCGCGCGCTTCAATGCCGAACTGTCGCGGCTCAGCGGCCTGGAGTTTCGCGTGGGCGACAACTTCTTTGCGCTGATCGCATCGCAGGACACGGCGGTGGCGCTATCCGGCCAGCTGAAGACCACCGCGGTATCGCTGATGAAAATCGCCAATGATCTGCGCTGGATGAACTCCGGTCCGCTCGCGGGTCTTGCCGAAATAGAACTGGAAGCCCTGCAGCCGGGTTCGTCGATCATGCCCGGCAAGGTCAACCCGGTGATTCCCGAAGCCGCGGCAATGGTGGCGGCCCAGGTAATCGGCAACGATGCCACCATCACCGTTGCCGGCCAGTCGGGTAATTTCGAGTTGAATGTGATGCTGCCGGTGATCGCCGACAACCTGCTGGAAAGCATTGCGCTGCTCGCCAATATCAGCCGCCTGCTCGCCGACAAGGCCATCGCCAGCTTCCGTGTCAACGAAGCGCGCCTCGAGGAGGCACTGGCGCGCAATCCCATTCTGGTTACCGCGCTCAACCCGATCATCGGTTACTTGAAGGCGGCAGAGATTGCCAAGCAGGCCTACCGCGAAGGCCGCCCGATCATCGACGTTGCTGCCGAGAACACCGATCTCAGCCGCGAGCAACTGCAAGCTCTGCTGGACCCGGAAAAGCTGACGGCTGGCGGCTTGTAGCTATCTGGGCCGATGGTCGCTTGCAGGGGGAGGCGTTGTAGGAACCTGCCTGCAGGCGACAAAAGACGAGACGGATCGGACAAATATCAGTCATAGGCGCCACATCTGAACAGGGTCGCTTGCAGGCAAGCTCCTACAGGGGAGGGTGTTGTAGGAGACCCCGGGCTTACCTTTGAAAAATGGCAATGCCCTTGAGAATGTTCAGCGCTTCGTAGAGCTGGTTGTCTTCGGCAACGGTGGGCGCCTGTTTGCTGTCCGGCTTGCGGGCGTCGTCCTTGCCGTTTTTCAGGTGGCCGGCGAGATTGGCTTCCGAAATAGAGGCTCCCTGTTTGATCAGCTTGATCTCCGCGGGCTCAACCACGATGTCGGGGACGATGCCGCGGGCCTGGATGGAATTTCCGGAAGGGGTGAAGTAGCGCGCGGTGGTGAGCTTGATGGCCTTGTCTTCACGCAATGGCAGCACGGTCTGCACCGAGCCCTTGCCGAAGCTCTGGGTGCCGATGACGATGCCGCGCTTGTTGTCCTGAATGGCGCCGGCCAGAATCTCCGAAGCCGAGGCGCTGCCGTTGTTGATGATCACCACCAGTGGCAGGTTGTTGAGAATGTCGCCGGCGCCGGCGCGAAATTCCGTATTGGCGCTCGCCACGCGGCCCTCGGTATAGACGATCAGGCCGGTATCGAGAATCGCATCGGCGATATCCACGCAGGCCGGCAGCAGGCCGCCGGGGTTGTTGCGCAGATCCAGCACCACGCCCTTGATGGCGGGCTTGGCCGCCATGAGCTTCTGCACTTCCTTGCGGAATTGCATGCCCGTTTCAGCCTGGAACTGGGCGATGCGCAGGTAACCGAAATGGTCGTCGAGAATTTCGCTGCGCACGCTCTGCACCTGAATGATGTCGCGCACGATGGTGACTTCAAAGGGCGCCTCGACGCCTTCACGCATGATCGTCAGGGTGATGGCGGTGCCTTTTTCGCCGCGCATCATGTCGATGGCCTCGTTGATGTTCATGCCCTGCACGGCCTGATCGTCGAGCTTGATGATCAGGTCGCCGGTGCGTATCCCGGCCTTGGCGGCGGGAGTGTCATCGATGGGTGCGATCACCTTGATGAAGCCGCCTTCCATGCCGACCTCGATGCCGAGGCCGCCGAATTCACCGCTGGTACTTTCCTGAAGATCCTCGAAGGATTTTTCGGTGAGATAGGCAGAGTGGGGATCGAGCCCCGCGAGCAGACCTTCGATGGCGTTTTCGAAGAGCTGCTGGTCTTCCACCTCTTCCACGTAGGCACTGCGGATCTGCTCGAAAATCTGCACGAAGAGTTGTAATTCATCCAGCGGCAAGCGGCCTTGCTGTTCTACCTCGGTGCTGTGAGCAGCAGCCGCGGCGGCAACATGGCCGGCAAGCAAAACGGATGTAAGGATCGTGCGCAATCTCATAGCGAATCTACCTGATGGGGCTGTGGTCCGTGCGGTCAGCGGCGCGCGCTGAGCCAGGCCTTGGGGTCCTGTGGTCTGCCATTGTGACGGATTTCAAAATACAAAGCACTGTTTGCCAGGCCGCCGCTGTTGCCTGCCAGAGCGATCCTGTCGCCGGCCCGCACCCAGTCGCCCGTCTCCTTGAGGAGCGTCTGATTGTGGGCGTACAGCGTCAGGTAACCGCCGCCGTGATCGATGATCATCATGAGGCCCTGGCCGCGCAAATAGTCGGCAAAGGCCACGCGGCCGGTGTGCACGGCGGTGACGGGCGTGCCTTGCGAAGCATCGATGAGCCAGCCCGTCCACTTGAGACTCTGGGCGCGCTGGGCGCCGAAGCCCTGGCTGATCTTGCCGCTCACCGGCCAGGGCAATTTGCCGCGCAGCTTGGCGAAAGGCTCACTGGCGTCGCCGAGGCTGCCCACCGCCAGTTCCAGGCGGGCGATGATCTCTTCCACGGCCTTGCGCTCGGCATCGAGTTTGTCGAGCCGTGCCTTGTCGGAGGCGATGGCCGCGTTGAGGCTGGCGAGCACTGCGGCGCGCTCGCCCTGTTCTTTTTTCAGGGCATCGCGCTGCGCTACCAGTGTCGCGCGGCTTTCGAGCAAGGCTTGCTGTTTTTCTTCGATATGATTTTCGACGTCCGCCAGCTCTGCCAGTGTCGCCGCGAATTCTTCGATTTTTTCGCGACGGGCGTCGGCAAAATAGCGGTAATACTTGATGATGCGCGCGGCTTTTTGCGGATCTTCCTGATTGAGCAGCAACTTGACCGGCTCGGAGCCCCCCTGGCGGTAGGCGGCGTTCACCTCGCGGGTGATCAGTGCCTGTTGCGCGCGACGCTTGTCTTCAAGGCCATCTTTCTGATCCGCGAGAGCGTCCATGTCGCTTTGCAGGCGCGTCACATCGCCGTCGAGATTGGCGATTGAACGACCTGTTTCGGCCAGTGCCAGCTCGCGTTTCTGCAACTCGGCGGCGAGCCCGTCCACTTCGGAACCGCGCTGCAACAACTTGTTGCTGAGCGCGGAAATCTGCTCGCGAATGGCCTGGAGTTTTGAGCGCTCTTCCTTCTCGTCACCCAGGCCCGGTGGGCTCAGGGTGAGAAGCACGAGAAGTAGCGGGGCAAGTGCGTATTTCATGGACGGGTGTGCCCGCATGCTCATGAAGCGCCAACAGACCCTAACCCAGCTCGACCAGGTTGTTCCCCGTCATCTCCGCTGGCTGGGGCACTTCCATGAGCGCCAGCAGGCTGGGCGCGATATCCGCCAGCGTGCCGGGGCCCGTGAAACTGACCTTGCGCGGGCCCGCGTAGACCAGGGGCACCGGCAGCGTGGTGTGGGAGGTGAGGGGCTGGTCGTTCTCTTCGTCCATCATCAGTTCCACGTTGCCGTGGTCTGCGGTGATCAGGCAATCGCCTCCCGTGCGTTCGACGGCGGCAACGATTCTGCCGAGACAGATATCGAGTGCCTCCACGGCTTTCACTGCGGCCGAAAAAATGCCGGTGTGACCCACCATGTCGCCGTTGGCGAAATTGCACACAATGGCGTCGTATTCTCCGCTTTCGATGGCCGCAACCAGCTTGTCGGTAACCTCGGGCGCACTCATTTCCGGCTGCAGGTCGTAGGTGGCGACCTTGGGGGAATCCACCAGGATACGGGTCTCGCCGGGGTAGCACGCCTCACGACCGCCACTGAAAAAGAAGGTGACGTGGGCGTATTTTTCGGTTTCGGCAATACGCAGCTGGGTCTTGCCAAGGCTGGCGATATATTCGCCGAACGAATTTTTCATGCTTTCCGGGGGGAAGGCGCAGCTGATCTTGAAGTTGGCGGAATACTCCGTGGTCATCACGAAATCGGCGAGGACGGGCCGTGCGCGGCGGGTGAAGCCGGTGAACCCGTCGTCGATGAACGCCTGCGTCAGCTCGCGCGCCCGGTCAGGGCGGAAATTCATGAAAATCACCACATCGCCATCTTCGATGAGTGTGGGCGAGGCACCCGGCGGCACGACGAGGGTGGGCTTGACGAATTCGTCGCTCTCGTCGCGGGCGTAGGCGTTTTCCAGAGCCTCGAGCGCGCTGGCTGCCCGATGATCGGTACTGCCCAGCGTCATCATGTCGTAGACCGGCTGCACCCGCTCCCAACGCTTGTCGCGATCCATGGCGTAATAGCGCCCGGTAACGGAGGCAATATGACCGCAGCCCACTTCGGCGAAGGTTTTCTCCATCAGCTTGATGGAGGGTTTGGCGCTGCGCGGCGGGGTATCGCGACCATCCAGAAACGCGTGAAGAAAAATATTGCGACAGTTTCTGCCGGCCGCGAGGCGAATGGCAGCGGCGATATGTTCTTCGTGACTGTGCACCCCGCCCGGAGAGAGTAGCCCGAACAGGTGCACGGCCTTGCCAGCGGCCACGGCCTTGTCCACCGCGTCGGTATAGGCGGGGTTGGCAAAGAAATCGCCATCGGCGATGGCCTTGTTCACGCGCGTAAAACTCTGGTACACGATGCGACCGGCGCCGAGCGTCATGTGGCCGACTTCTGAGTTGCCCATCTGCCCGTCGGGCAGGCCCACATCCATACCGGAGCCGGATACCAGGGTTTTGGGATTGTCGCGCCAGAGTTTGTCCCAGACTGGAGAATGGGCGGCGTGAATGGCGTTGTGTGCGGGTGAATCACTGTGTCCCCAACCGTCGAGGACGATGAGCACCACGGGGCGTTTCTTGGCGGTCATTATGCGCTGCGATTCCTGCTGATAAAGGCGAGCATGTTACCTTTTTGACGGCGCCGTGGCTATTTTCGCGGAGGGGTTTGTCGCCCTGGCGGGCGAGCTGTAAACCATAAGCTTCGGGTGAGCTGTAAGCTATAAGCTTTAAGCAGGAATGCTGGACGAACCGGGATCTATCAGGGTTCAGTTTGGTCTGTACACGATCTCGCGATGTCTCTGAGTTTCACGTTTCACGTAGGTGCCTGTGGCGATGGCATCACGATGACCCTGCAACGGTGTAGGAGCCTGCCTGCAGGCGATACAACCATCGGGACGCACGGCAGGTCGCCTGCGGGCAGGCTCCTACAGGCGCTCTAGAGCCATAAGCGGGAGTGCTGGAAGAGCGGAGCTACCAGAGTTCGGCTTAGAGTCTGTTCAAAGTCTTTTCAGTAAAAGACTCAGGTATGCCAAATGGATAAACTGCAAGTTGGTATTGAGTTTGCGCTCGCAGTTCTTCCACAACCTTCGGTTTTTCTCCAGCCACGCGAAGCTACGTTCGACCACCCAGCGCTTCGGTATCACCTTGAACGTGTGCAACTCGCTGCGCTTGGCGATCTGCACGGTGACCCGCTCACCCAAGATGTCCCGCACGCCTTCGGCAAACGGCGCTCCGGTGTAGCCGCTGTCGCACAGCAGACTCTGGACTCGTTCCAGGGCCGGCTTGCAGCGCGCCAAGGCCCGCAGCGCACCTTTGCGGTCGGTCACCTCCGCCGTTGTCACCGCAACGGCATGGGGTAACCCCTGCGTATCGACGGCAATATGGCGCTTGATCCCAGACACTTTCTTGCCGGCGTCATAGCCCTTCTGACCCGCCGTATCCGTGTTCTTCACGCTCTGCGCGTCCACGATCAAGAACGTGCTTGAGGCGCTGCGCCCCTGTTTCGCGCGGGCCGCGCCAACCTGATTTTTTTAAAGCCCGCTCCAGCAGGCTCACTCCGTTATCGTCTACCTCACTCCAAATTTGGAAATAGGCATGTACGGTACGCCACTTCGGAAATGAATCGGGCAACATCCGCCACTGACAGCCACTCCTGAGCAGGTACAACACCGCGCAGAACACGTCATACAGGTCCACTTTCCGTGGCGCTGTCTTCTTGCGTGCCCCTTCCAGTAAAGGACGGATGTGTTCGAACTGTTCGCGACTGATGTCGCTGGGATAGGGAGGTCTCATTCTTGGAAGCATGCACTAATGTGAAGACTTTGAACGGGCTCTTACAGCTTACGGCTTATAGCTCAACCACAGGCCGCACCCCAGATTTTTGACTTACAGGCACACCGACTGCAGGGTGTCACTCACAACCCCGGTTCCCGCAGCAGGTTGGAGAGCTTCGGATCGGGCTTTTTCGCGGCGCGGAACAGCAACAAGATATGGCCGATGACCTGAACCTCATCGGCAGCGAGGCGGGTACAGATTTCATCGATCAGGCTTTTCTTGAGATCCCGATCACCCACCGTGAGGCGCACCTTGATCAGTTCATGGTCGGTGAGTGCCCGGTCGATCTCGGCGACCACGGCGTCGGTAAGCCCCTTGCCGGCCACGGTGACCACCGGGTTGAGTCTGTGGCCCAGCGTGCGAAGGTATTTTTTGCGAGTGTTGGTCAGCGTCATGGCAATCAGTGCGTGAAAGGTCGGCCATTGTAACCGTGAAGCGGGTGAAAGGTTATCCCCTGATGGGGGCCGCGCACGATTTTTGTGACGAGATATTGTCTTGTTGATCCAGGTTGCGCGGCTGAGTGCGCAGCCTGTTTCCCCCCGGATTCCGCCTGCTGTCATAATGGCGGCTTCGACACAGTGACCGCGGACGAGGACTCATGGCGCGATCGAAAAGCAGTGGCCGCTGGCTGCGTGAACACGAGAAGGACCCCTATGTGCAGCGTTCCCGCGCCGAGGGCTATCGCTCCAGAGCGAGCTACAAGCTCATCGAGCTGGACAAGAAGGATCGCCTGTTCCGGCCCGGTATGACGGTGCTGGACCTGGGCGCGGCTCCCGGTGGCTGGACCCAGGTGGCGGCTGAAAAAGTGGGCGACAAGGGGCGGGTGATCGCCTCCGATATTCTGCCCATGGATGCGGTTGCGGGGGTCGACTTCGTGCTGGGCGATTTCACCGAGGAATCCGTCTTTCAGGAGATCCTCGATGTGCTGGGCGACGGCCAGGCCGACCTTGTAATTTCCGATATGGCCCCCAATATGAGTGGTATGAAGGCTGTGGATCAGCCGCGCGCCATGTACCTGGTGGAACTGGCGGCAGACATGGCTGCACAGATACTGAAACCGGGCGGTGTTTTCGTTGCCAAAGTGTTTCAGGGCGAGGGTTTCGACGCTTTTCTGGTGGATCTGAAACGCGCCTATCGATCCGTTGCCATCCGCAAGCCCGACGCCTCGCGGGCGCGCTCGCGGGAGATTTACGTGGTTGCCAAAGGCTTCAAGGCAGAGGCCCGCGCTGAGGACAGGGCCCAGCGTTAGCTGGTATAGTGGTGCCGAATGTGAGGAATCGACCTTGAACGATATGGCAAAAAACTTGATCCTGTGGTTGGTCATCGCCGTGGTGCTGATGTCCGTTTTCCAGAACTTCACTCCCTCCACAGACGAATCCACCCTCAATTACACCCGCTTCGTCGAAGAAGTGCAGGACAACCGTGTCCGCAGCGTGGTCATTCAGGATCAGATCATCGAGGGCGAACGCACGGACGGCACCCGTTTCCGCACCATCCGCCCCGATGTGGTGGATACCCGCCTGATGGACGACCTGCTGCGCAACGATGTGATCGTCAATGGTCGCGAGCGCGAAACGCCGAGCCTGTGGTCGCAGTTGCTGGTGGCATCTTTCCCCATCCTGCTGATTCTCGCCATCTTCATGTTCTTCATGCGCCAGATGCAGGGCGGTGCCGGCGGCCGCGGCGGCCCCATGGCATTCGGCAAGAGCAAGGCGCGCCTGCTCGGCGAAGACCAGATCAACACCACCTTTGCTGACGTTGCAGGTGTCGATGAAGCGAAGGAAGACGTCAAGGAACTGGTGGACTTCCTGCGCGATCCCACCAAATTCCAGCGCCTCGGCGGCCACATTCCCAAGGGCGTCCTGATGGTTGGCCCGCCCGGAACCGGTAAGACCCTGCTCGCCAAGGCCATCGCCGGCGAAGCCAAGGTGCCCTTCTTCTCCATCTCGGGTTCCGACTTCGTCGAGATGTTCGTCGGCGTCGGCGCCTCCCGGGTGCGCGACATGTTCGAGCAGGCCAAGAAAGCCGCGCCCTGCATCATCTTCATCGACGAGATCGACGCCGTGGGTCGCCATCGCGGCGGCGGTTGGGGCGGCGGTCACGACGAGCGCGAGCAGACCCTCAACCAGATGCTGGTGGAAATGGATGGCTTTGAAGGCAACGAAGGCGTGATCGTCATCGCCGCCACCAACCGCCCCGACGTGCTCGACAAAGCCCTGCTGCGCCCCGGCCGTTTCGATCGCCAGGTGTTCGTCGGCCTGCCGGATATCCGCGGCCGCGAGCAGGTACTCAAGGTTCATGTGCGCAAGGTGCCGCTCGACGAGCGCGTCGACCTCAGCGTCATTGCCCGGGGAACGCCCGGTTTCTCCGGCGCGGATCTCGCCAACCTGGTGAACGAAGCTGCCCTGTTCGCGGCGCGCGGCAACCGCCGTATGGTCACCATGGAAGAATTCGAGAAAGCCCGCGACAAGATTCTCATGGGCGCCGAGCGGCGCTCGCTGGTGATGTCGGAAGAAGAAAAGGCGCACACCGCCTACCACGAGGCCGGTCACGCCATCGTTGGCCGCCTGATGCCCGAGCACGATCCGGTGCACAAGGTCACCATCATTCCCCGCGGACGCGCCCTGGGGGTCACCCAGTTCCTGCCCGAAGAGGACAAGTACAGCCTCAGCCGCCGTCAGCTGCTGAGCCAGATCTGCACGCTGTTTGGCGGCCGCATCGCAGAAGAGCTGATCCTGGGGCCCGATGGCGTCACCACCGGTGCATCCAATGACATCGAGCGCGCCACCCAGCTGGCCCGCAACATGGTCACGCGTTGGGGATTGTCCGAAAGCCTGGGGCCCATCCTCTATGGCGAAGATGAGTCGCAGATGCCCGGCGCGGGCAATCAGCAATATTCCGCGGCCACGTCCCAGAAAATCGATGGCGAAGTTCGCGCCATCATCGACGAGTGCTACCGCAAGGCGACGGAAATTCTCAACGACAATATCGATATCCTGCACGCCATGAAAGATGCGCTGATGGAATACGAAACGCTCGATTCCGACCAGGTGGACGACCTCATGGCGCGCCGCAAGGTGCGCCCACCTCAGGACTGGCACGGCGATCTCGGTGGCAGCTCCCCGTCCAGCGGTGGCCAGGACCGCGAAAATACCGGGCGCGTCGGCGATCCGGCCAGCGAGCACTGATCTCCTTCTTGCGCTTGACCGCATGAATCCAGCCTTGGCCCGGCTGCTCCCTCCCGACGGGAGGGCAGCAGTCATGGGCATCCTCAATGTCACGCCCGACTCCTTCTCCGACGGTGGCCGCTTCTACGCCGGCGGCTTCGACGCCCGGGCGTTTCTCGGTGAAGCCGAAGCCATGGCGGCGGCGGGGGTGCACCTGTTCGATGTCGGTGGTGAATCCACCCGTCCCGGCGCTGCCCAGGTTGGCGTCGATGAAGAGCTGGCCCGGGTCATTCCCGCGGTAAGGCTGTTGAAGAAACACTTCCCGATTCCGGTTTCCGTCGACACCAGCAGCCCCGACGTGGTGCGTGCCGCCTGCGCCGAGGGCGCGGACATGATCAACGACGTGCGTGCGCTATCGCGCCCCGGTGCGCTGGCTGCCGCAGCCGAGAGTGGCGTGCCGGTATGCATCATGCACATGCCGGCAGAGCCCGATGTCATGCAGGCAAACCCCGTCTACGCCGATGTGGTGGTGGAAGTGAACGCGTTTCTGCGGCGCCGGGTTGCGGATTGCACCGCGGCGGGCATCGCGGCAGACAATATCGTCCTCGACCCCGGTTTTGGATTTGGCAAGAATCTCGAACACAACCTGACCTTGTTCAGGGAGCTGCCCTCCCTGGTGAATGAAGGCTTTCCTGTGCTTGTCGGCGTTTCCCGCAAGCGGATGGTGGGCGAAATCACCGGGCGCGAGCCCGCACAGCGCCTTGCGGGCAGCCTTGCCCTGGCGTTGTTGGCGGTGCAGAAGGGCGTGAGAATCGTTCGTGTTCACGATGTGGCGCAGACCGTGGACGCCCTGAAAATGTTTTATGCCGTGGAGGATGGCAGGCTGTGAGCAGAAAATACTTTGGCACCGATGGTATTCGAGGACGGGTCGGCGAACCCCCGGTCACAGCGGATTTCATTCTCAAGCTGGGTTGGGCGGCGGGTAAGGTATTCAGCGAAAATGCCAAGGGCCGCCGCCTGATCCTGTTGGGCAAGGATACCCGCGTCTCAGGCTACATGTTCGAATCAGCGCTGCAGGCCGGCCTGATCGCCGCGGGCGTCAACGTGGGCCTGCTGGGCCCCATGCCGACCCCGGCAATCGCCTACCTTACCCGCACATTTCGCGCCCAGGCCGGCATTGTCATCAGTGCTTCACACAATCCTTTCGACGACAACGGCATCAAGTTTTTTGGCGGTGACGGCTACAAGCTGTCGGATGGCATCGAGACGCTGATCGAGGAATACCTGGACTACCCGCTCCACACCAGCGTATCCGCGGAACTGGGGCGCGCTCACCGGATTGCCGATGCCGCCGGGCGTTACATCGAATTCTGCAAGGGCACGGTGCCTTCGGGATTCAGTCTGGAAGGCCTCAAGGTCGTGGTCGATTGCGCCAATGGCGCCACCTACCACGTCGCCCCCAATGTGTTCCGCGAGCTGGGTGCCCAGGTCAGTGTCGTCGCGGCCGAACCCGATGGTTTGAACATCAATGAAAACTGCGGATCCACCCACTGGCAGACCATGGCCCGCGAAGTGCTGGCTCGCAAGGCCGACCTCGGGGTGGCATTCGACGGCGATGGTGATCGGGTGATGATGGTGAACCACCGGGGCGAACTGGTGGACGGCGATGAAATCCTCTACATCATCGCCCGCAATTACCTCGAACGCGGCAAGCACTGTGGTGGCGTGGTGGGCACTCTCATGTCCAACTACGGGCTGGAACTTGCCCTGCGCGATCTCGACGTCCCCTTCGTGCGCGCCAACGTGGGCGATCGCTACGTCATCGAGGCCATGAAGGAAAAAGGCTGGGCACTGGGCGGAGAAAACTCGGGGCACATTGTCTGCAGCGATCAGACCACGACGGGCGACGGCGTCGTCGCCGCGCTTCAGGTCATGCGCGCACTGGTGTATTCCGGAAAATCCCTTGCCGAGCTGAGCAGCGACATGCACAAGCTGCCCCAGGTCATGATCAACGTGCGCGTCGCGGAAAAGCCCGATCTCGACGCGCCTGCCGTGCGGGCCGCGCTGGCCGCGGCGGAAGCGGAACTGGCGGGCAGCGGACGTGTGCTGCTGCGGCCCTCCGGCACCGAGCCGGTGATTCGCGTCATGGTCGAGGGCGCGGATGCCGACCAGGTGCAGCGCCTCGCGCAAATAATCGCGGATGCCGTGAAAGAGGCCGCTTCCTGAGCGTCGCCCTTGTATCTTGAAGGCGACTCCGCTACCATTTGCGCCCCTTGCGGTGACAGGCGGGGCCAGTGTTTTCAGTTGAGGGACAAGTTCTGATGCGCAAGCCTCTGGTGGCAGCTAACTGGAAAATGCATGGCTCGCGGGAATTTCTCGAAGCCTACTTCGGCAGCCTTCAGGAAAATGCCCTTGGTGTCGACGTTGCAGTGTTTCCGCCATTCGTTTATCTCGGCGATGCAGTGACAGCGGGTGCAGGTGTCGCAGCCATCGGGGCACAGAACCTGAGCAGCGATGCTCAAGGTGCCTTTACCGGGGAAGTGTCGGCGCACATGCTGGTGGATATCGGCTGTCGTTATGTCATCGTCGGACATTCCGAGAGACGTGCGCTGTACGCTGAGAGCAACCAGGTGGTGGCAGAAAAATTTGCCATGGCAAAGGCGGCGGGCCTGATACCCGTGCTCTGTGTCGGCGAATCTCTGGACGAGCGCAATGCAGGGCGTACGCTGGACGTGGTGCGGACGCAGTTGCAAGCGGTGGCCGACAAGGTGGGCCTGGCATCAGTGACGGATGCCGTGATTGCCTACGAACCAGTCTGGGCAATCGGCAGCGGCCAGACCGCAACGCCGGAACAGGCTCAGGAAGTACACCGCGCGATACGGAGTTTTCTCGCTGGTGAAGGCCTTGCCGAAGCAGCGGAAAAGACGAGAATTTTGTACGGCGGCAGTGTGAAAGGTGACAACGCCGGTGCGTTGTTTTCACAGCCGGATATAGACGGTGGTCTTGTCGGGGGCGCGTCTCTCGATATCGATGAATTTCTGGCGATCTGCAAAAGCGCAGAAGCGAATTAAAAACCTATGGTACAGATTATTCTGGCGGTACACCTGCTGATAGCGGGGATCATTGTTGTTTTGGTGTTACTACAACAGGGCAAGGGTGCGGATGCCGGTGCGTCTTTTGGTGCAGGCGCATCACAGACCATGTTTGGCAGCGCGGGCAGCTGGAATTTCTTCAGCAAGGCGACCGCGATTTTCGCAACATTGTTTTTTATTACCAGTATTTCGCTGGCAGTTATTGCAAAAAGAGGCGCAGTAGTGGAAGATCGCTACCTGCCGCAAAGCGAGGATTTCGGCGTTCCCGCAGCGCAGCAAAAGGGTGAAATTCCATCCGCCGGTGCAGCGCAGCCAAGTCAGGAAATTCCCGCTGGTGACACGGTGCCACAGGCACCTGCAACCACGAATGACTGAGCAAGCGGCACGCGAGAAATAGTTTCAAAGCCCAGGTGGTGAAATTGGTAGACACGCTATCTTGAGGGGGTAGTGACGCAAGTCGTGCCGGTTCAAATCCGGCCCTGGGCACCATATCCGCATCCAGTATCATTCAGGGATGCACAAAAAACCCCGGATTTCCGGGGTTTTTTATGCCCGTAGAAAATTTCTGACATTGAGTCGTCTGGCGACCTGTCGCTCAGAGTCACGTTGTGATGACTGCACGCCTGCAACCTGCTCAGGACTGGTGATGTTTCAGTTTTTCCTCAACGCGCTGTGGCATGACATGCCTGTTCATTCCGAGGTTGTAAAACTGGTAGTTATTGCCGCCCTGGCACTTGGCTTCGTACATCGCGATGTCGGCTTTCTTGATCAGTGTTTCTGCCTCTCTTGCATCATTGGGATAGAGGCTGATGCCGATGCTTGCCGTGACATGCAGTTCGTGGCCGCTAATCAGGAATGGGTCGGCGAAGGCGCCGCGAATTTTTCTGGCGACGGTGGTGGTGTTGTCGGTCCGATCCTCCCCCTGAACCAGAATGATGAATTCATCGCCACCCGAGCGGCTTACTGTATCGGAACTGCGCACGCAGGCGCTCAACCGTCCGGCCACGGCGCAGAGTAACTTGTCTCCAATGTCGTGACCCAGAGAGTCGTTGATGGGTTTGAAGTTGTCGAGATCGAGAAATAGCACTGCGAGGGTGGTGCCGCGCCGCGCGGCCAGTTCGATGGCCTGCGAAATCCGGTCCTGAAGCAGTACCCGGTTGGGCAGGTCTGTCAGAAAATCGTGTTGCGCAAGATGCGCCATTCTTTCCGTCATTTCCTTCGAGGCGGAGATATCGTGAAACACCACCACGGCGCCGCGTGACTTCCCCGTGGAGTCGTGAATGGGAACCGCGTATTCCTCGATGGTGCTCTCGCCTCCGTCGCGATGCAGCAGGATGACGCCGGATTTCCGCGCCACCGATGTGCCTGTCCGCAGCACCTGTTCCCCGGGGTTGATGTCGGGCTGATGCGTGTCGCTGGCGATGACGGGCATCACCTCTCTGATGGGGCGACCCAGCGCATCCTCTTTCGACCAGCCGGTCATTTTCTCGGCGGCCTGATTCAGATAGTCGACGTTGCCGTGCATGTCCGTGGTGATCACCGAGTCGCTTATCGAGTCGAGGGTAATTTCGGTGCGGATTTTTTCGATGAAAAGGGATTCCTCGATTGTCTTGCGGGCGACGACATTGCTGATCAGTCGCACGATGAAGGCACTGCTGAAGCGGCCTTTGGTGAGATAACCCTGGGCGCCCTGTTGCAAGGCATCGATGGCGTGTGCTTCGTCGTCCGGTTCTGCGAAAAGGATGATGGGTGTGTCGGGAGCGCGCTCCAGAAGCTGCTCGAAGACGGCCATGCCGCGACCGTCCGGCAGCGAGAGGTCGGCGAGAATGGCATCCATAGGATCTGATTGAAGGATCTCAAGTGCACTGTCGAGCCGCGAGCTGGATCTTGGTATAAACATGCCATCATTCGTCGCGCGCAGGCAGTCTTCCAGAAACCTGGTATGAGAGGCATCCGCCGTAACAATCAAAATTCTGCCGGCCATTCGAACCCTCTTCAGTGGTAAATGTTTGACACATACCATTCTCTAGTGGGCGCCCTTGCCAAACACCACCACTTCCACGGTTTGCAAAAGCACCATGAAATCGAGGTAGAGGCTCTGGTTCTTCACATAATACAAGTCGAACTCGAGCTTGTGCTTGGCATCCGTGATGGATGCGCCATAGGGGTAATTCAGCTGCGCCCATCCGGTAATACCCGGCTTTACGCAGTGACGTTTGTCGAAGAAAGGAATCTCCTTAGCCAGTTCACAGACGAATTCAGGGCGCTCTGGTCGTGGCCCGACGAATGCCATGTCACCTCTCAGAACATTGATGATTTGTGGCAACTCGTCGATGCGCAATTTGCGGATGATCTGGCCAACGCGGGTAATTCTCGTGTCGTTGCGGGTAGCCCAGCGCGCTTTGCCATCGCCTTCCGCGTCGATCGACATGCTGCGGAATTTCATGACGTTGAATACTTGCCCGTGCAGGCCAACGCGCGCCTGGCGGAAAAGTACTGGAGCATCGAGACCATCCTCCAGTTTTATGGCGATAACCGTGAGCAACATCACCGGCCAGCTTGCCAGCAAAAGACACAGGCCGGCGCCGATGTCGAGCGCTCTTTTTCCGACGCCGCCCGCGAATGGGCGCTTGAAGCCTTTGGCAAAGATAAACCACTCTGGCGAGGCTTCCTCCACGAGCACCTTGCCGGCCTCTTTTTCGAAAAAGTCGAGTATGTCCAGCACAGAGACACCAAGAATACGGCAGCGCAGCAACTCCTCCGTGGGAATATTTTCCCGCTGGTTGTCCAGCGCGACTACCACCTGGTCGATATTCTTTTCCCAGACGAATTCGGAAAGTGGTCGATCCAGGCTGATCAGGTTGCCGCTGGTTATGGCGGTCTCTTCACCTGGCACACGAACATAGCCGTACAGATGGAATCCGTGGCAGTCGTTCTTGCGGCGCATTTTCCGTGCGATATTGGTAGCCTTGCTACCTGAACCCAGTACCAGTATTCGGCGCCGGAATTGTTCGAGCCTGACTGTTTCGATAAAAATTCCGCGGGTCAGCAAGCTTGCCAGAAATGCGATGACAGCAGCATAGACGAATACGCCGCGCCATAAATGCAGGTCTGGCACGAAAAACATGATTGCCGCTACGCCCAGGGTCATCAGAACGAATGCGCCGATCATGCGCAGGAGAATGCCGGTCGCCCCTTCCCGTAGGCGAGGTTGATATAAACCCATGGAGAACATTGCCAGGGTTGTCATGGCCGCAAACGTGGCCGCCCGGTAGGGGAGTTGCGCGAAATGATCCGGCATCGATGTAGGCTGAGGAAGAAAATAGAGCCATGTGGCTACATAACAGGAAGCGAAGAAGAGTATTGCATCGATTATCGCCAGCCATGAATAGGTGATATGCGGGCGATAACTGAACGTCCTCAATCCAACGAGATTACCTGAAAGCATATCGCGTGACTCCTTCGCGTGCCGGCAGCTATACCAAGGCGTTTATGGATTGTTTTTCCAGGAAAGCGTAACTCTGTATAACCTCGCTGGCGTTTTATCATGTCGGCGTTGGAGGCGCAGTCTCGGGTCGCACTCGTTGTCACAGACCTGGTACCAGTACTTTGAAGACTAGAAGCTTCGGCCATGGGCGTATGTACGCTGGGTCACGTTGACGACAACAAATTACTTTTGTGGGCCTGCCTGATTTTTTGCAGGTTTTTTCTGTAGATCAAAAGCACCGTGGGTGAGGCGGAAAGAGCTTCCAGGGCCGCTCTTACAAGAGGAGATGGCGCGACACCTTGTAGGAGCCTGCCCGCAGGCGACACAACCATCGGAACGCACGGCATACGATCGCCTGCAGGCAGGCTCCTACACAAACCACTACTGCGTGAAGTAGGCGATCGCCCAGGCAATCGTCAGCGACACGATAAGCAGAATGGTCATGATCGGCCAGGTGCTCGGAGTGGGTACCGGGCTTTTAGGGGGGGAAGCACTATTGTCGGCCCCCTTTGCGCCGCGATCGGATGAAGTGCGAGTGGTCTTTTGCAGGAGTGCTTCGTGGCACAGGCGTTCTTCGACAGGCGCGACAGGGTTGCCAGAGATCGGGGAGCTGATTTCGATAGTCTCCGAAGCTGGGGCCGAGAGAGCGGAATCCGGCTTTTGGTGACGAGATGATACGGTTTGGCCTATGGGTTCTTCCAGGTCCGGTTCAGGAAAAGCAAGCGGCCTGCTGGCATGACTGTCGTGTTGACCCTGCGGAGTGGCGAAATTTCCGGATGTCCCGCGAATCGCGACCAGTTTCAGCTCGGCGACGGGCTCGGCGCGCTGACGTCGAATATCATCGCAAGCAT
The DNA here is from genome assembly GCA_964469165.1 of uncultured Porticoccaceae bacterium. Lineage (GTDB taxonomy): Bacteria > Pseudomonadota > Gammaproteobacteria > Pseudomonadales > Porticoccaceae > CAYXXZ01. The sequence goes on along the minus strand of CAYXXZ010000002.1, from coordinate 67,210 downwards.
CGGGGGCCCCACTGATGGTTTTCCCGTTCTTGTGCGGGCTCTCCTCAAAAATATCCTCTACCCAAAAATCGCTTTCCTTGAAGTGCGGGCCGGACGTCAGGTTTTCGTCCTGCAACTCCTGGGCGACGGTACGCATGTCCGCGATCTTGACCTGGTGTTGCTGTTCCACGGCGCAGTGCAACAACAGACGCGAACAGACCTGGTTGATGCGGCGCGGGATGCCTTCGCTGAACTGGTGAATCAACGGATAGACGGGCTTGCTGATTGTCGGATCTCCGGCCCAGTCGACGACGTCGAGCCGGTGCCGGACGTAGGCTTCGGTTTCGTCGCACGCGAGTGCCTGCAAATGTGTGGCGGCGATAACGCGCTGATGAACCTGTTCCATTCTCGGATGCAGGATGAGTTCTCGCAATTCCGGCTGGCCGAGCAGAAAAATTTGCAGAAGCGGCCGCGAATCGACCTGTATGTTGGTCAGCAAGCGCAGTTCTTCCATGGCGCAGGCAGGCAGATCCTGTGCCTCGTCAACGATCAGCAGGGCGCGGCGGCCATCCCGGTGCCAGCGCTTCAACTGCTGTGTCAGGTGTTGAAGCAGTTCGCCTTTCTCGACGATGGTGGGTGAGATGCCGAAATCATAGGCTACCAGCTTGAGCAACTCGTCTGCCTGCAATTGTGTGCAAACCAGATTGGCAATGTGGACGGATTCATTGGCCAGCTCGGCGATCAATGTTCCGATCAGCGTGGTCTTGCCGGTACCGGGGCGGCCCGTGATCATGACAAAGCCTTCGGCGCGCAGGAATGCGTAACTGAGATAGGCGCGCGCCTTGGTGTAACCCTTGTGCGCGTAGGCAAAGGCGTGATCGGGACTCAGCCTGAAGGGTTCAGCGCTGAAATGATAGAATTGTTCGTACAAAATCATTCATCTCGTTGCGCGGCGCAATTGCCGTTGTACGCCTGGAAAGCCGTGCTCTGGCGGAGCCTGACTTGCTGTTGACTCATACATAAGTCGGAAGCCTGGGCTGTTGATTGCGTAGGGGCAATTCATGAATTGCCCCTACACGCACAGAAAAACCCACCTCGCATTCCCACCTTATCGACAGTTGTGGCGAATAACCACCTTCAGCCTAGACCCACGCAGCTCCGTGCTCGGTGCGTTAGCGCACAAAATGTTTCCGCCAGAATGCAGGTCGCTGCTCACAGGCGCCATAGATTGACGTGGAACTGTACCGCGTGCTCGCGGTTCAACATGGACTTCACATCCATCACCACACCATCGTTTTCAAGCAGCGATAAAACGAGATCGATACCGCGGGCGAGATAGGCCGCATGGGGCACCGCCAGAATGATGGCGTGGGCGCGGGGAAGTTTCTCCCAGGGCGTGAGGTGAATACCGTACTCCGACGCGGCTTCCTCGGCGTCGGCGAGAGGGTCGTGAACAGTTATATCGCAGCAGTATTCTTGCAGTTCGTGGATGATGTCGACGACTTTCGAGTTGCGCAGATCCGGGCAATTTTCCTTGAACGTCAAACCCAGCAGATTCACCCTGGCACCGGCAACCGGGTGGCCGTGATGCACGAGCTGCTTGATGGTTTGTTCGGCAATGAATTTTCCCATGTCGTCGTTGGTCTGGCGCCCGGCCAGCACTACCTGCGGGTGGTAACCCACTGTTTGCGCCTTGTAGGTAAGGTAATAGGGGTCGACACCAATGCAGTGACCGCCCACCAGGCCGGGCCTGAAGGGCAGGAAATTCCACTTGGTGCGGGCAGCTTCAAGGACATCGAGCGTGTCGATTCCGAGCCTGTTGAAAATCAGTGCCAGCTCGTTCATCAGAGCGATATTCAGGTCCCGCTGGGTATTTTCGATGACTTTGGCGGCCTCGGCGATCTTGATGCAGGGCGCCCGGTGGATGCCGGCGGGCACGATTTTTTCGTAAAGTGCCGCGACTCGCTCCAGCGTTTCCGGAGTGTCTCCGGACACCACCTTGGTGATCGTTTCCAGACGGTGGACGGTATCACCGGGATTTATCCGCTCCGGAGAATAACCTACGAAAAAGCCGGGACCCGAGTCTTGGGTATGCCCGGGACTGCCACTCCAGGACAGACCAGACGCCTTCTCCAGGATAGGAACGCAGATTTCCTCGGTGCAGCCTGGGTACACGGTGGATTCATAAATGACAGCAGTGCCGGGGCGCAGGTATTTGCCCACCGTGCGCGACGCATTCTCGAGAGGTTTGAGGTCGGGACGTCGCGCGCTGTCTATGGGGGTCGGCACCACGACAATGATGATCGAGGCTTCGGCCAGCAGGCTCGGGTCGCTGGTAAATTCCAGCAGAGTGGCCAGTTCGAGTTTTTCGGAACCGACCTCACCGGTCGGGTCGATACCCTGCCTGTAGTGCGCCAGTTTCTCCTGGTTGAGGTCGAAACCGATGGTTCTGCGCTGAGTGCCGAAGGCGACGGCCAGGGGCAGGCCCACATAACCGAGCCCGACGATTGCCACGGTTTCTCTCATGCTTGCCTCCCGGATTGCGCCAGCTGTTGCGCCTGCGTCTGCGCCATGAACCAGGCAGCCGTTTGCGCCAGCCCCGCGGCAACATCGCAGACTGGCTCGTAGCCCAGAAGGCGGGCAGCCTTGGCGATGTTCGCATGCGAGTGGCGCACATCGCCGCTGCGAAAATCCTCGTACAGTGGTTGCGTCACGACAAGCTGAGGATAAAGTGCGCGCAGAGCATCGCGAATACGAAAATAAAGTTCATTGAGCGTGGTGCGCCCGCCCCAGGCGATGTTGTACACCTGATTGATCGCCTCGGGCCGTTGCGTTGTCGCAGCCAGCAGATTGGCTTGCACCACGTTGCCGATATGGCAGAAATCCCGGGAGGTATCGCCGTCGCCGTGGATGTGGCAGGGCCGTCCCTGAAGCAGCTCATCGAACCAGCGCATCGAACCAGCGCGGGATGACGGCGGCATAAGCACCCGCTGGGTCCTGACGCGGTCCGAACACATTGAAATAGCGCAATCCGATGGTCTCGACGCCGAAGCTGCGGCTGAACACGTCGGCATACAACTCGTTGACGTATTTCGTCACCGCATAGGGGGAGAGCGGCGCGCCGATGGTCTCTTCCGATTTTGGCAGTGCCGGGTGGTCGCCATAGGTGGACGACGACGATGCGTAGACAAAGCGTTTGACGCCTTCGTCACGCGCCGCGACAAGCATGTTGAGAAAGCCGTTCACGTTGACCGCGTTGGTCAACAGCGGATCTTCGAGAGAGCGGGGCACACTGCCCAGTGCTGCGTGATGCAATACGAAATCCACGCCCTCCACCGCCTGACGACAATCGTTCAGATTGCGGATGTCGCCCTTGATGAAACGAAAGCGCGCCCTGTCGGTGAGAGGCTTGATGGCCTCCAGGTTGTGCCTGTAGCCGGTAGCGAAATTGTCCAGCACGACCACGCGCTGGTTCAGGGCGAGCAGCTGTTCCACGAGGTGAGAGCCGATGAATCCCGCGCCCCCGGTCACGAGCCAGGTGGCGGGTGTCTGCCTGAGGTGGGTCTGAACGCCGGGATACGAATCCATAAAATTATCTTGTACTGGTGAACGTAGCCAGAGCTGCATCGTCGATGCCTGGAATGACTTGAGCCTAGTCCTGTCGCCAGGCGCCATCTGTGCGAAAGCGTACAGACGCTCGCGGCTGCAACACCATTAATTAGGTGTCAGCGCACCGGGTTCGCCAGTGGTTCGGTATTTTCATAATCGCAAGATACGCTGCCCGGAACCAGGCGGACGGACGACGGCTCACGTCTGAAACAGGACAGGTTCATGGCGTTTGATATAGGATTTTTTACCTACCTGGCAGCCAGTGCCAGCTTCGCCATCCTCGGGATTTTGTTGCTGACCTATCGGCGCGTCAAATCCCTGGGGCCCACGCTTTTTCTGGCCTGTGTGGTGACGTCCGTGTGGGCCGGGACGATTGCCTTCAGCACCATCGCGGAAAACCCTGTCGCCGGCGTGGTTCAACTGACCGAGTTGATCCGCGATGGCTGCTGGCTGTTCGTTCTTCTGCAATTGCTAGGGTTGCAGAGCGAAGGCGACCCCTGGTCGATCCAGGGCAGGCGCTGGCGCCGGCTGTTTTTCCCGCTATTTGCCGTGGCGCTGGTGCCGATAATCCTGCACTCGCTTGTCGCCTTGTCAGGAGTGACCATAGGCTGGCTTTACCAGCCCGTGGTCGTGCTGCTGTTGATTTTTCCGCTGCTGGGGTTGCTTCTCATCGAGCAGCTGTTCCGCAACGCCAGTGACACCGAGCGCTGGTCCATAAAATACTTGTGTTTTGGCCTGGGTGCGATGCTTGCGTATGATTTTTTCATGTACGCCGAAACACTGTTGTTCCGCGCAATGGATACCGAATTGTGGCAAGCCCGGGGGCTGATCAATGCGCTGGCGACGCCCCTGTTGGCTGTGGCGATTGCCCGCAACAGCAACTGGGGAATCAATCTCCACGTGTCGCGGCAGATAGTATTTCACACCGTCACCCTGATGGGGGCGGGGTTATATCTGCTGGGTATGGCGGTTGCGGGCTATTCCATAAAATACCTGGGCGGCTCCTGGGGTACCGTATTGCAGTGGGGATTTCTCGTTGCCGCTGCGCTCCTGCTGCTCAGCGTGCTGTTTTCGGGAAAGCTGCGTGCCAGGATCCAGGTCTTGCTCAGCAAGCATTTCTTCAGCTATCGCTACGACTATCGGGAAGAGTGGCTGAAGTTCACCCTGGCCCTGGCCAGCCTCAACAGCAGTGTCGCCGAGGGCATCATCCGCATGATGGCGGCCTTGGTCAGCAGCCCCGCGGGGCTGCTCTGGGCGAGCGACGAGCGCCAGCCGATGCGCCTTCTCGCCCATTGGGAAATGCCACCGCCGCAGGACGCTGGCGAGAGTCTCGGGCAACTGCCTGACTGGCTACAGGAAAAGGACTGGGTCATCGACTTGAACGAGTGGCGACAGGCGCCGGACCGCTACGACAATCTGGTATTGCCCGCGTGGCTGCGCGATGACAGGTCGTTGTGGCTGATCGTTCCGCTGGTGTTTCGCGATCGACTTGAAGCCATCCTGATGCTGAGAAAGTCGGCCCTCAAACAAGGCATCAATTGGGAAGACCGCGATCTGCTCAAAACGGCGGGCCGCCAGGCAGCTACCCATCTGGCCCAGCATCTGGCGAGCAAGGCGCTGGTGGAAGCGCGGCAGTTCGACGCATTCAACCGCCTCTCCGCCTATGTGATTCACGATCTGAAAAATATTCTCGCGCAGCAGTCGCTGATTCTTTCCAACGCGGTGAAGCACCGCAACAATCCCGCATTCATCGACGACATGATCGCGACCGTGGAAAATTCGGTGGCGCGCATGCAGCGCCTGATGGAGCAAATGCGCAGCGGCACGCGCAGCAGCACAGATACCAGCGTCAGGGTGGCGCCCCTGCTGCGGGAAGTGATCAAAGGCAGAGCCGGCGTCAGGCCCGTGCCACGCGGCCCATTCGCGGCGCCAGACGGCATCAGCCACGAGGGTGGCGCGGAGCTTGCGCTGGATGAATGTGTCGTTGCGGCAGACCCGGAGCGCCTGGCTACGGTATTCAGCCATCTGATTCAGAACGCCCAGGAGGCGACGGATCCGCAAGGGGTGGTCACGGCCCGTCTGCGCAGGGAGCGCGACAGGGTGGTAATCGACATCGAGGATAGTGGCCGCGGCATGGATGCGGAGTTCATCCGCGACCGCCTGTTCCATCCGTTTGAATCGACCAAGGGACTTACGGGCATGGGGATCGGCGCTTTCGAAAGCCGCGATTATATCCGCCAGTTGGGTGGTGACATCAGCGTCGATAGCACGCCGGGAAAAGGCAGTGCCTTCCACATCGCCATTCCGCTGGCCGCGCCAAAGGGTGGTGGCGAAAAAGCCGCCGCTGCACATTGCAACGCCAGCAATGACAGATCTGTGCTTTGGCAAAAAAAGGAGGCCGCCGTGGCGAACTGCCGTGAATAATGCAGTCAGACATATGCTGGTAGTGGAAGACGACAAGGGCCTGCAGAGCCAGTTGCGCTGGGCTTTCGATGGCTATGAAGTCATTATTGCGGGCGATCGCAGCGAGGCCATCGCCGCGTTGCGGCGCTTCCAGCCCGGCGTGGTGTTGCTCGATCTCGGTCTGCCTCCCGACCCCGGCGGTGTCGGCGAAGGGCTCGCGACCCTGAAGGATATACTGTCCTTGTCGCCGCAAACGAAAGTGATCGTCGTCACTGGTGACAACGATCGTGCCAATGCCATCAAGGCCATTGCTGGCGGCGCCTATGATTTTCATCAGAAGCCCGCCGATCCCGAGCTGCTGTCACTGCTGGTCGACCGTGCCCACCATGTTTTTCAGCTTGAACTGGACAACCTGCGCTTGCAGCGCGGGCACGAAAACATGCCCTTGCGGGACATCATCGCGGTCAGTCCGCAGATGCTCAAGGTGTGCCGAACCGTCGAAAAGATTGCGCCGAGCAATATCACCACGCTGTTGCTTGGCGCCAGCGGCACCGGCAAGGAGCGCTTTGCCCGCGCCCTGCACGAGCTGAGCCCCAGGGCCAAGAAAAAAATGGTTGCCATCAACTGCGCCGCCATTCCCGAAAATCTTCTCGAAAGCGAGTTGTTCGGCTACGAAAAAGGCGCTTTTACGGGTGCGGCACAACAGACGCCCGGCAAGGTGGAGTACGCCGATGGCGGCACATTGTTTCTCGATGAAATCGGCGATTTGCCGCTTGAACTGCAGACCAAACTGTTGCGTTTTCTGCAGGAGCGGGTGGTGGAACGTATCGGCGGGCGCCGCGAAATACCGGTGGATGTGCGCATTATTTGCGCGACCCACCAGAATCTCGAAGAGCAAATTCACGATGGGCGGTTTCGCGAGGATCTGTATTACCGGATCAGCGAGATCTGTATTCAGATACCGGCCCTGAAGGACCGCGTCGGCGATGCCGTGGTGCTCGCCAAGGCTTTCCTGAGGCGCTTTGCCGCGGAGTTTGGCACCGGCATCAAGGGTTTTGATGACGGCGCCATCGCAGCTGTCGAGGCCCACGGTTGGCCGGGCAATGTGCGGGAACTGGAGAGTCGCGTCAAGCGCGCCGTCATCATGGCGGAGGGAAGCCGCATCACGGCGGAAGATCTGGAATTGTCAGTGGCTGGCGACGAATGGGTCAACATGCCGCTCAACCTGCGCCAGGTGCGAGAGGCGGCGGAATACCAGGCCATTCTGCGCGCGCTCAGTCATACCGCCGACAATATTTCGGAAGCGGCCATACTGCTCGGCGTGACGCGCCCGACGCTGTACGGCATGTTGGACAAATATGGATTGAGCAAACGCCTGGTCGACAGCCAATGATGCCGGATGGACAGCGCCATGGGCCGGAGCGGCGGCACGACAGAGGTGCGAGAGCGACACTGCTGAACTGGGCGCTGGGGCTGGCTGCTGCTATTGCTGTGCTGCTGCTGGTTTGCTGGTTGGTGTAGACCAAGCCATGCGGCGCATTTGTGTCAGGTGGTTGCTGGGCGGCTATCTCGTAGTGCTGGTGTGCGGCACCTGGTTCCCTCTGCTGGCGTGGGACTGGTCGCTGGGCGGTGTCTGGCGTTTTTTCGCGGTGGCGACAACGACGCAAACCACAGAGCGCGATTTCATCGTCAATCTCGCGGTGTACATCCCCTTCGGTTTTTTTGCCATGCACGGACTGCCAGGTACCGTGCTGCGGCGCCTGATGCTGGCCATCCTTTGTGGTGCGCTGCTCTCCACCGGCCTCGAATTCGGCCAGACATTCTTGCCGACGCGCTTCAGCTCCCTGCTCGACATCCTTCTCAATACCCTGGGCACTACGCTGGGCGCGCTGGTGGCCATCGTGCTCTCCCCACAGGTTTTCCCGGTGAGCGTTCGGGCACAGTATTCCGGCGCACCGAGGCGCGGCGCAGGCTTGTCGCTTGCGGGCTTGTGTGGCGCCGTCGTATTGATATTCGCAATTATCGATCCTCCTGTGTGGACATCTTATCAACTGCCTGAAGTGAGCCGCCTGGCCGCGCCCGTATTCCCCGTATTTCGCTCCCAACACCCGCGCTTGCCCGCGCCGGAAGCGCGTGACATCGCCATTCTGGACAGAGAAAATCCCGCGTTCTGGCAGCGCCACCGCAACGCCGCGGAAGGCGGCAGCCTGTATTCCAGTATCCTGATGGCGCGTGTGGATCCTGGCGCGGTCGATCTTGATGAGCTTCACGAAAAACTGATGCGACTGTCACCCGAGGGCCGCGGTCATCAGCAAACCATTCCCCTGGCGTTGGCCTACGACTGGCTGTTCTGGCAGTGGTCGGCCGCACAGCGGGCGGCGCTGCTTGCAAAAGTCGCCGAGGCCTGCGATTACCAGGTGGCGGTGATTCGCGACCGCCAGCAACTTTCGCCCTACAACGTGCAACTTTACAACAGTCCGCTGCAGGCCCTGATGATGGCGGCGCTATCGATCCACGGCGACAGCGACGATGATGGTTGCATGCGTTTTAGCGCCGATTTCTGGAAGAACCGCGTACTGCCGGTGTGGCGTCAGGTCATGGCGGGGGAGGGCAATCGCCACACCGGCGGTTGGCACGAGGGCGGCGAGTATGTGGGAATCGGCATCGGCCAGGCCATTTACCGGCTGCCGGCCATCTGGCGTCACGCCACCGGCGAGAATTTATTTGCCAGCGAACCCTGGCTCAGCGGCTTTCTCGATTTCGCGGTGTACCGGCTGCGGCCAGACGCTACCCAGGTGCGCCACGGCAATGCCAGTGTTTTCGATCGCGACATTCCCGATCTTGCGGCGCTCGCCATGGAGTACCGCCATCGCGCCGCCTACGGGCAGGCGGCCTTGCCCTCGGCGCCGCTGCCCACGTCGCTGCCCTGGGGGCCGCTGTCCGACAAATCCCTGCTCGATCCCGGCGCGCGCGAAACCCTGCCATTGCAGCGTTATTTTGCGGGTACCGGGTTGCTGGTGGCCCGCTCCGACTGGGGTCCGGATGCCACCTACGTGACCTTCAAGGCGGGGCATAACTACTGGTCGCATATGCACCTGGACCAGGGAGCCTTCACCATATTCAAGGGCGGGGCTCTGGCGATCGACAGCGGCCTCTACGGCACCCGCAACGGCTCCGACCATCATATGAACTACAGCGTTCAGACGGTGGCGCACAACCTGGTGACCATCACCGACCCAGACGACACCCGTGCCATGCCGGCCAAAACAAGAGGTGACGCAGGGCGCGCCATTGCCAATGACGGCGGCCAGCGCCGCGTCGGTTCGGGCTGGGGGCGACCCGCGCCCAGGGATCTGGCGGACTGGCTGCGGCAGAAAATACACTATCAGACGGTGGGCGCCCGACTGCAGGGGGAACAGCACGATGTCGTGTGGATGCGAGCTGATCTGACGCCGGCCTATACCAACAGGCTGTCCGGCCGTGGTGACTTTGCAGCTCGCACAGGACGCGTTCGCCATTATCAGCGTACCTTCGTTTACGTCCGAGACCAGGATCTGGTGATCATCCACGACCAGGTGGAAAGCTTCGCTGCCGGCATGCGCAAGAAATGGCTACTTCACAGTATTCATGAACCATCGATCAGTGGCGCCAGCTTCGTCATCACCATGCCCGCCAATGCGTCGCAACACATGGCGGGCGGGCGCCTCGCGGGGCAGGTACTGCTTCCGCCGCGTGCCGCGATTACGGCGCTTGGCGGCGCCGGCTTCGAGTTCTTCGTTGATGGCGTCAACTACGACGAAGGCGGCGCAGTGCAAATGCAGGCGGCGCGAAAAAAAAATGCGCAACCTGGCGCCTGGCGCCTGGAGGTCGAACCGGACCTGCCGCGCAATGACGATGAGTTTCTCGTGGTAATGCAGGTGAGCGTCGGTGATGCGCGGCCACCAGCAGCGCAGATTCATCTGCGTCGCACGGAGGAAAGCATCACCTTGACGATCCCCGGTGACAAGCCGCGGGAAATAGTGATTCCTTACGTCATGGCGCCGGTGGGTGTTGGTGAGCTGTAAGCTGTAAGCTCTAAGTTGAACGCGGGTAAAACTCGGTTTTTGCAGTGCTCCTGCTTATCGCTTACAGCTCACCAAGCGTCGCGACGAGGATTTCGCGGCTGCAGAGGAGATGGCGCGACACCTTGTAGAAGCCTGCCTGCAGGCGACCATTGCCGTGTGTCCCGGTGGTTGTGTCGCCTGCGGGCAGGCTCCTGCAGGGGCAGGCCCAGTGCCTCCGCCGTGGTGTTGTCTCGGTGTTTACGGGAAACCTGTAATTGAGGCGAACAGTGCTGGATCGAGAAATTATGAGCAGGCTCTACGTTGAACTCTGGCAGAACTAGGTTCTTGCAGGGGTTCTGTTTACACGGTCGTCCCGAATTTGGGTTACGGACTTGTATATTTCTATGCCGTGATCTTCACGTTGGCCAAGCTCTTTTTTCCTGCGCGTGTAGGGGCAATTCATGAATTGCCCCTACGATAGGCCTCGGGAGTCAACAGGCAAAGCTTATGGCTTACAGCTTCAAAAACCCTACGAGCCACGCAGCTGTACCAATAGCGAGCGCGCTTCTTCCATTTGTGCAAAATCGGGTTGCGTGACCAGTTTTTCGAGAATTCTGATGACCTCTTCGTTCTGGCCGTCGGCCCTCAGAATCATTGTGCGGTGGTACAGCAATTGCGGATTGTCCGGCGTCAGTTCCAGGGCTTTCTGATTGAGCGCCAGGGCTTCGCGGATCGCATTGCGCTCCAGCTGGATCATCGCGTAAGTATCCTTGACCTGCGCATTGTCCGGTGCCAGCCTGTTGGCTTTTTCTATGTAAGCCAGAGCCCGCTGAGGATCGTCAGTGCGGAAAAGCCACGCCAGATTGTTCAGAATGAGTACGTTGTCTGGCATTTTTTGTAGAATTTCCTGGTATTGCCCGCGCGCTTCCAGTTCTCGCCCGGACTGCAGATAGGACGCCGCCAGCTGGTTGCGGACAAGCACGTCATCGGGATTGTCGGCGAGCCAGGTGGCGAGGAGGCCGAGCGCTTCGCTGCTTCTGCCCTGTGCGGTAATGGCGCCGCCCAACCACAGCAATGTCATGGCGTTGGGATTCGCGCTCATCGCCTTGCGCAGGTACGCCTCCGCTTCCGCGGGCTGGTTGCTCGCCAGTGCGATGCGCCCCAGGGCGACCTGCGTGGTCGGTTCGTTGGCTTCTTCCGGCGGCAGCGCGGCAAGCAATGCGCTGGTTTCCTCCAGCTTGCCCTGGCCCATGAGGGCGTCGGCCAGCAGCTTGTGCAGAGGGATATTGTCCGCCTGTTTCTCCAGGGCCTTGCGCAGGTGCGCCTCGGCGTCGGCAAAGCGGCCGTTGCGCAATTCCACGCGCGCCACGGTCGCCAGTGCAACTTCGTCGTTCGGCAGCAGATCCAGGAGATTCTCCGCGGCTTCCGATGCCGCCGCCACATCACCGACGGCCAGCAGCGCTTCTGTCAGCAACAGCCAGACCCCTGGTTCGCTGCGGTGATGGTCGCGAATATCGTTCAACAGGGTTACAGCGTCGGCGGCGCGCCCCTGTTCGAGTTTGAGGCGCGCCAGCGAAAGACGTGGAGACAGCGCGTTGCTGTCTGCTTTCACCGCCGTGTTCAGGTTACTCTCCATGGCGCGAAAATCACCGCGCGCACCTTCGATGGCCGCCAGATTCAACAGGCTGGTGGCATCGTCGGGGTGGTGGGCAAGAGCATCCATATAGCGCTTGCGCGCTTGTTCCAGGTCGTCGCCGGCCAGCGCGGCCAGCGCCCTGTTGGCGGCGACATTGCCGGGATCGAGCGCCAGCGCCCGTTCGAGATACGAGTGCGCTGCGGAAAGATCCTGTTTTTGCAGTGCGACGCCGCCGAGAAAGAGGTTGGGGCGGGCGCTTGTCGGAAATGCCGTGGCATAGGCCTCGGCCTCCTTGCCGGCATCGGCCAGGTCGCCGCTGATCACCAACATCTGAATCAGGTGCTCCCACGCGGCATTGGACTGCGGATCCCGATCCCGCGCGTCGCGAAACTGAGCGATGCTCGCCGTGCTGTCGCCCGCGCGTTGCAAGGCAGAACCGAGTGCCAGGCGAGCGGCTGTGGAATCGGGTTGCAGCGCCACGATGCGCTGGTAGAGCGCGATACTTTCCTGGTGTGCACCTCGGGCGCTCAGGCTGGCGGCCAGCAGCCCCATGGCGGCCTGGTGCTCCGGGTGTTGCGCCAGTATGGTTCGGGCAATGTCTTCCGCTTCCTGTGGATTGTCCAGGAGCAGGTGCAGATTGGCGAGCTGCAGACGCCCGCTCAGGTCTTTGGGGCGGATGACCAGGTAGCTGTTCAACTGATTCAGTGCGGTGGAGAGATTGCCCTCGCGGCGATTGGCGACGGCGGCAAGGTAGAGGCTGCCGGGATGGTTGGGCACATCGCTGAGAACCTTGTAAAAAGCCTCCAAGGCAGCGGCATCGTCGCCGCTGGCCATGAGCATTCTGCCCTGAACGAAATTGACACCAGGGTGGTTGGGATTATTGGTCAACAGTGGCTGCAGCTCGCTTCGCGCCGCATCCAGTTCGCCCTGCTCGATACGCATGACGATCAGATTGAGGCGGTCCGCAAGTCTGTAGGGATTGAGTTTGACGGCCTTGGTGTAGCTGGCTTCGGCGTTGGCGAACTCCGTGCGCATTTGCTGAATGTCGCCCAGCAGGCTCCAGGCTTCGACGTGGCCGGGGTGTTGCGCCAGCGTATCCATCAGCGTGGCTTGCGCCTCTTCCGGCCCGCCGCCATGCAGCAACAGGTAGAACGCGTAGGCCGTCGCCACATAGGGATCGTCCGCGCCTGTCAGCAGCGCCTCGTCGAGGAGCTCTCTTGCCAGTACCGGCTGCCCGGCGGCAATCTGCGCGAGCGCCAGGGCCGTGAGGTACTGCGGGTTGCGCTCGACACTGACAAAGTTATCCGCGTCGTGCAGCCCCAGCAGCAGCTCGCCCCGGCTTGCTGTCACCAGAGCGCGCGCGTAGAGCACACGCAACTCGTCGTCGTTGCTGTGGCGCAGTGCGCGTTCGAACTCGTCGGCGGCGGCAATCGGGTCTTGCTGGAAGGCGTAGATTTCTCCGAGCAGGCGCCGTGCCTGGGTGTTGTCGGCGTTTTGTTGAAGCGCTGTCTTGACGTCGATGACGGCTGACTTCAAGTCGCCCTCGGCGAAGGCGGCCTGGGCCCTGCCCAGCAATTCCTGCTCCGAAATCTGCTGTGAACACGCGCTCATTACCGCCGCCAGGGAAAAATATAGTGCCGGGCGAAGGAAGGTGCGAACAACCATGGCGATCGCCCGGGCCGGTTTGTTTTTATTCGCTGTAAGGTTCATGTGCTGTTCACTCCTGGCTGGAATTGAGCTATAAGCGGTAAACTCCAAGTTGAACGTTGGTAGAACTCCGCTCTTTCCGTGTTCCCGTTTATAGCTTATAGCTCATTTATCCTCACACAGAACTGCCGCCTGAATTTCCGACTACTGCGTAAACGGCGGGCGAGCTCCGCTCCTTCAGTGCTCAAACTTAGAGCTTACGGCTTATAGCTCGCTTCACCTTCACACAGGGTTGCAAGCTACATTCCGACCACTTTGTAATATTCGTAACAACGAACAACAAACAAAATCCGCAACAAGCAAAAAAGCCGATCCCCTGCGGGATCGGCTATGTTGGACGTATCGCGATCGGCGCGATCAGTAGGCTTTGCGCCCACGTACTCTCCAACCAAGGAGTATGAGGCCCATGCCCATCAGAGCGAGAACGCCAGGTACTGGAATCACTCTGGCATCGATGCGGGCCTGTACGAACATGACGGCGGTGCCAGGTGCCTCCTCTGCCGTGTAGATCGTGTTGCCGTCAACGATGGCTCCGGGGCCGTCCGCGAACTGGAAGGACAGTGTGTAGGTGATACCGTCATACATGAAGACGATGGGCGGCGGCAGTGAGCTCACAGAAAACACATCGTCGCAGACGGTGCCATGGGGATTGGCCCCAGGGCAGGGAGCCGTGTTGTTGCTTTCAAGAAACTCGATGTCGATGTCCGTCGAATTTACCGGCCCTGCCAGCGGCGCGAGCAGCTGGAAGGTCGTGGTCAACTTCGAGGTGTCCATGTGGCCGCCATTCGAGGTAATGATGTTGTTGTAGTGGACTGCGGCGCCCGTGTTGCTCCAGCCATTATTGGTGATCAGTTGTGGGAACAGGGGAATCGCTATCGGACCCGAGCCGAGTAGCTGTGCGTCGTAAGGCCCCGCGCCCGATGCGCCGAATACACCCTGCAAGCCGCTTTGATTGCCATTGGCGCCGGGTGACGTCGAGGGCGTTCCCCAGGTCATGACGCTGGCGGTGCCGGCGACGCCGCTTGGAGTTACGCCTGAAGCATTGTCGTATTGCAGGTTACAGGCGGCCTCGGCGCCGTTACTGCAGGTTGCGGCGCCGGTGACGAAGCCACCATCCGAGGTCCAGTCCCAGTTTGTGACGAGAGCAGCTGACGCACCAACTGTGAAGAGACCGCTGGATGTGAAGATAAGCCCGGCCAGTATTTTTTTCATGTTCATGATGCTTACTCCGTAATGACACATTTTCTTTCGTGACCTGCCGAGCTCATTGATATTCGAGCGGGCCACAACCCTTGTCTCATAGCAGCCGTCATGGCGACGGTGCTATTTTCTCTGTACAACGGTTTTAAAGCAGAATCCGTGCCATTCATAAAATATTTTTATAAAACATAATGTTGGGGATGCGGGGCGGTATTTCGCCACGCCTGGTAATTCCGGTTTGTAAAGTTTTCCGACAGATGAATTTCGCGTAGATAGTTCATGGCAGGTATCTTCCGGGCGCCAGGATGCCATTGGGATCCAGCGCCTCGCGCAGGCTTCTGAAGAAGGTTTCGTGGGCTGCCGTTCTGGGAGGCATTTTTGCCATGCTCTGGATGCCGAGACGGTAGGGGTAGTAACCCGCCTGACAGAGCTGCTGCAACAATTCGTCGTGGCAGGCCATGGCGCGCATGTCTTCACCCGGAATGTCGCGATCGTAGGAAAGATTCACAACGCAATCGATGCTGCGCTCACTGATCAGGGTGATGGACACCGAGGGTTCGAAACCGTGATCGAGCATGGTGGCCTTGACGATCTGCCATATCGCCGCCGTGTGTTCACCGCTGGTGGGCGCCACCGGCGCCAGCCACATGACGCCGCAGTTGTCCTGTTCCGGGCTGAGGTTGTGAGACACCGCGGGAAATTTCTTTTTGCGCCAATAATTGCTGGGCAGCATCCCGGGAGAGGGCATGCCCTGGGTCATGCCGAATACCGGCTTCAGTATTTTCATCAGCTCAGGAAGGTCGACGCCGGTCAGCCACTGGTAAGGCCGGGCAAATCGCTCGATTATTCCCAGCAAGCGCTCATCGAGAAATCGCAGGCGTTTCACCTTGCCGCGCAATTGACGTTGCAAGCGCCGTCGCGCATCCGCCACCGTCGCCCGCGTGCCGTAGAGCGCGCCGGAGACGTTCCAGGAGCCGCAGTCCCAGGCTTTCACTTTCGCACGCAGTACCTCGGCGGGTAACGGCGTCTCGCCTTTTGCCTCTTGCCACGGATAGCCCTGAATGGCGGAAATCATCTTGTAGTCATTGCCGATATGCATGGCGCTGCGCACCGTACCATCGAGTCGCAAGGGGCGCAGCAGTTCGATCAACTGCGGCAATTCCTCGTCATGCTGAATGCGACAGGAAAAAAATTGCGCGTATTCCGGCTTGGGCATCAGCCAGATCGTGGCCTGTACGATGACGCCGAGGTTGGACTGGGTGAACAGCCCGTCGTAGTGGGGGCCGACGCCCCAGCGATAGGTTCCCGCCGCCTTGGCGTTTTCGTATTGTCCAAAGCCCGTGGCCAGCAGCTCGCCGTTGGGCAATACCACGTCAAAGCCACCGGCATGCGCAAAGTGATCCGAGTAGGCGGTATGGCCGAACCCCCTTTCGGCAATATTTCCGATCAGGCTGTGATGGGGATAAGAGCCCGTGACATCCAGCCAGAAAGGCGCATCCTGGGCCTGCAAAAAATCGTAGAGCTGTTGCTGCGTCACCCCTGGCTCCACGCGCACATAGCCGAGGTCGGCGTTGTATTCGACGATGCGGTCGAGACGTTTGAGCTCCATGACAACGCAACCCGACACGACGGGCGCGGCAGAACCATAACCGGTATTCAGGCCGGTGCTGATGGGATAGAGCGGCACCCGGAAGCGGTTGGCGATGTGCAGACAGTGCTGCACTTCGGCGACGTTGGCGGGGCGTATCAGTGCCGGGATGGTGCTTTGCCAGTGGAAGGTGGCGCGTTCGTAGCGCTCGATCTCATGGCGCTCCACACTGACATTGCCGTCGCCGAGGGCTTCCCTGAACGCTGCTACGGCACTGTCCAGGTTTCTCAACACGCACACCTTTGCAGGCAATCCCGTGCGTCGGACCTGTGACTTGGCAGCTCGAATCTGTCGTTGTGTTGCCGGGGCGGGCTGAGGGCGGCGGGGGGATAGGCTTTGGTTCGGGTGACGAGCAGAGGCGCGAACTGTTCGCGCACCGTCGAAAAATAGCGTTTCAAATCGGGCGGCGCCTTGCCGAACAGGTTGTCCAGGTTGCCGTAGTAGGCCGCTCGCAAGCCGCGAAATTCAAAGTCTTCGCCGACACGCCTGAAATGCATGCCGGCTCTTTTCAGCAGCAGGGGTAGTGATGGTTCCATCAAGGAAAAACAATTCTTCCTGTCGAGAATATCCGCGATTGCACCGGCACCGATGATGAGCGCCAGCGAGATCACGGGAAAGGTGCGGCGTTCGAGTACGTTCGATTCGTCCGGATTGATGTTGCCGTAGCCGCTTCTGTCTTCGCCGCGCCGCCGTCGGAAGGCACTTTCCACAGCGAGCCGTGAGATCTCGCACAGGGTATGGCGTCGGTCCGAAAAACTGTCGATGAAATCCTGATCGAGGCTGTCGCCCGCATGTATTTCGAGGGGCAACTTGTCATTGCCCTCGGTCAATACAAGACGCACACACCCCGCGGTTATGCCGGATTCTCGGTGTGTCGCCAGGCAGTGGACGGACTGGCAGTCAAACTCATCCATCTCCTGATGGCCACTGAAATCGGAAGCCGGCTCATAGCCGAACTCCTCGCAGTACACCCGGTAGCGAATCTGGTAGACCAGCGCGCGCTGCTTTCGCGTCATCGCCAGGGACAGGTCAAAATAGCGGCCAAACTCGGCCAGTTGAGAAGCGCCCGGAAGAACTGATTGACCTTGTGTCATAACCAGAAAGTTCCTTGAAGATTTTTTGTGTCGGACTGTGGAGAGTCAAGCCATAAGCCGTGAGCTCTACGTTGGACTCTGGCACGACCGATGCATTGTCCGTACCCCTGTACCGTATCCCTGTAGGAGCCTGCCTGCAGGCGACCTATCGCCGTGAGTCCCGATGGCTGTGTCGCCTGCAGGCAGGCTCCTACAGGGCACCTACGTGAAACTCAGAGACTTAGAAAGCCTGCGTTGCTGCCTGTCAGCGTAGTTCGCCCGTGATGGCTGCTCCGTGCGGCAGCGCACAGAATTCACTGTTGTGAGCTGCGAAAACTTTCGAGGCGCACTTCAAGGTGTGGAAGCAACCCGTCCAACGCGGTGTCGATCAGGTCGTAGACAGCAAGCAAGGTGTTGATGTCGCCAAAATAGGGGTCGGGTATGTCTTGCGTGCGTTGCAGGTGGGGTGGAAGAAAACAACCGAGAAGCATGACGTGGGCAGGAATGTGGCGCTCGTCGGTGACGCTATCCTGTTCCTCGGTTGCGAAGATATCCGCCACATCGTCGAGGTGGCAGCGCTCCATGACAAGAACATAATCGCTGCGAAGGATCAAATTCCGGGTAAGCTGGCGTGCCCGGATACGCGCGAGCGAAACCCCGGCCTCCGCGGCAACTTTTTCTATGCGGGGGTCGGGTCGGCGCCCGGATTGCCCGGTACAGCTCCCTGCCGAGCGCACCTGTATCCGATTGTCGAGTTCGAGATTCTTGAGGCGGTGACGCAACATCCCCTCGGCCAGGGGTGACCGACACAGATTCGCGCTGCACACGAAGAGCACCCGCAGATCAGGGCGCGACCAGATCATGGCAGGCTCCGAAAGAAAAATTCCGCCAGGTCAAGCGCCCTGTGGTGGCGGGAAAAAAAACAAGGATCTCAGACATGCTGGCTACGTCAACGAAATGGACTGCTCGAATTATGGACAATTGTCGGAGAATTGCCCGTAATTCGGGTTTTCTCGTCGCATGCATGTAGAACAGTGACGCAGCGGGCCGCGGCAACTGTGCTAGCCTTTGTTGGCGAAGCTGCAATCTCAAACAGTGGTTGGAAATTTGGTCTATAGCTCTGCGTGAGACGCAGAGCGAGCTATAAGCCATAAGCTCTAAGTTGAATGCTGGCAGAATGGCGCGTGCCCGTTGGTTACACAGTCGTTGGAAATTTAGGCTACAGCCGTGCGTGATACAGAGCGAGCGGGAAGCCGTCAGCTTTAAGACGGAGCACGGGAAGAGCTGGGTTCTGCAAGCGTTCAACTTAGAGCTTACAGCTTAAAGCTCAATTCCAGCTCGTAGCCCAGGTTTCCGGCTTATGAGAAAAATAACCGGATTCGACTTGCTGCATGAAATTTTGTTTCTGTCGCCAACGGAAAATAGCGCCATGACTGAACTTGTTCATGAATTGATCGCATCGTGTGTGGAAGGAGGCGGTGACCAGCCAGCCCTGCGCTATAAAGACGAGGTACTCGACTATTCCCGGCTCTGGCAAATGGTTCAGCAGGTGGCGAGTGGTCTGCTTGCCACGGGCATTGCCAGTGGTGAGCGTGTCGCTGTCTATCTTCCAAAACAGATCGAAACCGTCGCGGCCTTGTTTGGCGCCTCCTGTGCGGGGGCCTGTTTCGTGCCGATCAATCCGCTGCTCAAGCCGCGCCAGGTCAGCTATATCCTGGAGCACTGCCATGCGCGGGTGCTGATAACCTCGGCACAGCGCCTGCAAATTCTGTCGGGGGAGATCGGACATTGGCAAAGTGTCCACACGTTTGTCGTCGTGGGAGATCTGGCCGACGGCGGAGCGGTGGACATCGTCGAGCACAACCCGGCCAGGCAGATCGTACCCTGGGCTGCGCTCGCCGACGCGGCTTATCGCCGAGGTCATCGCCGTATCGACGGCGACATGGCGGCGATTCTCTACACGTCGGGCAGTACCGGAAATCCCAAGGGCGTGGTGCTCTCTCATCGCAATATCGTGGCGGGGGCACGCAGTGTCGCGCAATATCTGCACAACACATCAAGTGACCGGATACTCGCGGTTCTACCCCTCAGCTTCGACGCGGGTTTGAGTCAGGTCACCACGGCATTTAGCGTAGGGGCGTCCGTCGTGCTCATGGATTACCTTCTGCCGCAGGACGTGTTGCGCGCCGTTGTACAGTATCGCATTACGGGTTTGGCGGCGGTGCCGCCGCTGTGGAACCAGCTCATACAGACTTCCTGGCCAGAGGAGGTTTCAGACTGTCTGCGTTATATCACCAACACCGGTGGAGCCATGCCGGAGAAAACCACCCGAACACTTGCGCAAAGACTTCCCCGCACCGATATTTTTTTGATGTATGGCCTCACCGAAGCTTTCCGTTCCACCTACCTGCCTCCGGACCAGGTTGCATTGCGTCCCCGTTCGATTGGCAAGGCGATTCCCAACGCCGAAATACTCGTGGTCAATGAGTCGGGACAGGTCTGTGGCCCCCACGAGCCCGGTGAGCTGGTTCACCGCGGCGTGTTGGTGGCCTTGGGGTACTGGAATGACAGGGAGAAAACGGCGGAGCGTTTCCGCCCCTGCCCAGGGCAGGACGCCAATTTGCCGGTGCCGGAGCTTGCCGTGTGGTCCGGCGATCAGGTGATCATGGACGACGACGGCTATCTGTATTTCGTCAGCCGCAAGGATGACATGATCAAAACATCCGGCTACCGGGTAAGCCCCACCGAGATCGAGGAGGTCGCCTATGCCTCCGGTGCGGTGGCCGCGGCGGTGGCCATGGGTATTCCCCATGACCAGCTCGGTCAGGCCATTTTCCTGATCGTTACGCCGGCAGATGCGGATGTCGCCGATGCCGACGCCGTGGTCAACGCGCTGGCGTCTTGTTGTCAGAAAGAACTGCCGAGCTATATGCAACCCGGAAAAATCATCGTACGACAAGCGATGCCCCACAACCAGAATGGCAAGATCGACCGCCGCGCGCTCGCCGCTGAATATCTGCCACCGGTATTACATCACGATAGGATTGCCCCGTAGCCGCATCGGGTGTCAGAAAGTTTTACATCTTTTTTTTCTACGCCAGGAATTTGGTCTACAACCCTGCCGATTGATTCCGGATGAATACCGTAGGGGCAATTGCGCGAACCGATAAAGCCGGTTTCATGAATTGCCCCTACACGCTCTGTAAGAACTGAGTCCTATCAGAGTTCAACTTACAGCTTACAGCTCAATCACTAGAGTTGGCGCGATTTATGCCTTGGCTGGAGTGGCACAAAAAATATGGATATTCATTCATATTTGCCGGTCCCTCCTCAGTATGTTCGATCCTGCTGGAACGCATTCCTGCCGTCGAAAAATTGCCTGCGCTATGTGCACCACCGTACATAAGGAGTCGGCAAAGGTCGCTACTCTTCGCTCATGCATTTCTCCCCGCAGGAGAGCCGGACATGCCCAGTGTGTCTGCTCCACGGCCATACGAGCCGCTGGTCTCGTGGTGGACATGGTTGCAGCTGCGAGGCCAAACATCAAAAAAATACAGGGTCGCAAGTGGCTCAATAGGAGCAGGCAAAATGATCAAGTCCTCGTTCTTGTCCTCGATGCCGTTGGTGATTGCAGGTCGCGGCGCGCTGCTTTGCAGTGCAGTGATTGCGGCGGCGCTGCTGGTTGCCTGCGGTGCGCAACCGATTCCGCAAGCGGAGCTTCTCGATCGAGCGGATTACAACTACGTCATCGGCCCGGGCGACACCATGGAAATTTTTGTGTGGGGCAACGACGAACTCAGCAGTATTGGTGTCGTGCGCCCCGACGGCAAGCTCACCACGCGTCTGGTGGAGGACTTGCAGGCCAGCGGAAAAACCGCGACGGAACTGGCCCGCGACATCGAGAAGGTCTATGCCGAGTACGTTCGCCAGCCAGTGGTGAGTGTCATCGTCAATGGTTTCGTCGGTATACCTCAACAACAGATTCGCGTGGTCGGTGAGGCCGTTAAGCCGGCGACTGTTCCCTATGCCCAACACATGACCTTGCTGGATGTGATGATCGCCGTCGGTGGCATGACCGAATTTGCGGCAGGCAATAAATCTGTGCTGGTACGCAAGGATGGGGACGCGCACAAGTCCTACGGACTGCGTCTCGATGATCTCCTCAAGAAGGGTGATATTTCAGCCAATCTTGCTCTTCAGCCGGGCGACATCGTGATTATTTCGGAATCCTGGTTTTGAACTGCTCCACCTGGCAGAGGCCACGAGCGGTGCCGGGATTTGTTCAAGTGCCAATCGGTTCCGGTGTTTTTTCGCTCCACGGCAAGGGTCCTTTCGACAAAGGATAATCAGTTATGCAGGACGCGTTTGCACAATTACAAAGCTACGTACTTGGGATATGGCACCACCGCTGGCTCGCGCTGTGCCTGGCCTGGATCGTCGCCATCGCCGGTTGGGCCTTCGTGGCGCGGATGCCCGAGTCCTATGTCGCCACGGCCAGGGTTTTCGTCGACACCAACACGGTGCTGCGTCCGCTGATGCGGGGGCTCACGGTCACGCCCAACGTCAACGAGCGCATCGCGCTGATGAGCCGCACGCTGCTCAGCCGTCCCAACCTGGAAAAGCTGGCGCGCATGACGGATATGGATTTGCGGGTCACCAATGAAAGCCAAAAGGATTCGCTGATAAAACGCCTGGAAAATTCTATTTCAATCAGCGGCACCCGCGGCAACGATTCCCTCTACGCCATCAAGGTGACCGATCCCGACCGGGAGACGGCGCGGCGCCTCGCCCAGGCGCTGATTACGGTTTTCATCGAGACGTCGGTAAGCGACAAGCGCTTGGACAGTTCGGGCGCGCAGAGCTTTCTCGAGCAACAGCTTGCCGAATCCGAAAAGCGGCTGATTGAAGCAGAGGCTCGCCTTGCGGCTTTCAAGCAGGCCAACGTCGATGTGCTGCCGGGCGAGAGCGGCGATTATTTCAGCCGCCTGCAACTGGCCCGCGGCAGCTTGCAGCAAGCACTTCTGCAGTTGCGGGAACTGGAAAACCGGCGTGACGAACTGCATCGCCAGCTGGAGGGCGAAGAGCCGGTATTCATCGCCGGAGGTTCACTGGGAGGAATCAATTCGCCGCTCGATGCACGTATCCAGGGCCTGCGGGTGCAATTGGACGGCCTGTTGACCCGCTATACCGACAAGCACCCGGAAATACGCCGGGTGCGAGGTCTCATCGCCGAGCTGGAAGCCGAAAGGGAACTCGAATACGAGCAAATGCGTGACACCTCGGGCAACGGTTACAGCATCATGTCAAACAGCCCGGTCTACCAGGGGATGCGCTCCATGCTGGCAGAAACCCAGGCACAGGTCGCCGAGGTGCGGGTACGGGTGGCGGAGTTCGAGGCGCGTGTCAAGGAGTTGAACGCCAAGGTGAACCAGATTCCGGAAGTCGAGGCGCAGTTGAAGCAGTTGAATCGCGACTATGACGTGATTTCCCGTCAGCATCAGCAAATGCTTGAGCGTCGCGAATCGGCGCGACTGTCGGGCGACGTCCAGAAAAATACCGGCGACGTGACTTTCCGAGTGATCGATCCGCCCTTCGTGCCGCGCCAGCCCAGTCAGCCCAATAAACCGCTGCTCAACGCCGGTGTACTGGTGCTGGCGCTGGGCGCGGGCGGCGCGCTCGCGCTGTTGATTTCGCTGCTGCACCCCATCGTCACCGATGCCCGCATGCTCGCGCATACCAGCGGTATGCCGTTGCTGGGCGTGGTGACGTATCACAAGGGCGAGGCGGAAAAACGTGGTGATCTCTGGCGCCTGGCGAGTTTTTCTGCCTGCGGCTGCGGCTTGTTGATGGCCTTTGCCGGCGTAGTGATATTGCCCGGGTTGCTCGCCTGACGCGGGCAATATCACGGCGCCGGCACCGGGGACAGCAGGACAACAGACAACAACTGAACGATTCGCCCTTCGGATAACGCAAATGCCAAGGAGTCCGCAATGAGTACCATCGAGAAAGCCCTTGGCAGTCTCAAGCAGCTGCGCACACCCGACGCCACCAGTGACGGGGAAGTAGCCGACAGCTCGGACAGCAGTGTTGGAAAAGCCAAGGGAAAAAATGGCAACACCCATGAAGGAAGTGGCGCCCAGGTTGCACAGGCAACTCACGCCATCCCGGCTCCTGGCCACGAAGGCGACGGCTCTCGCCATGTCAACGGGAGAGGCGCAGGGCGGCGTCTCGAGCTGCCATTGGATGCTCTCAAGGATGCCGGCTACCTGACACCCGCCACACCGCGCAGCGTCATTGCCGAGGAATTTCGCGGCATCAAGCGACCGCTGCTGAAAAACATTGCCGGCCAGGCCGGCCTCAATATGCGCAATGCCAACCTCATCATGGTGACCAGTGCTCTGGAAGGGGATGGCAAGACATTTTCATCGCTGAACCTGGCCATGAGTATCGCCATGGAGCAGGATAAAACCGTGCTGTTTGTCGATGCGGACGTGCTCAAGGCCACGGCCGGTGAGGTACTTGGTGTTCCTCAAAGCACCCCCGGTCTGATCGATATCCTGATGGACGAAAACATCGAGCCGCAGAACGTCATTCTGCGCACCAATATCGACAAGCTGAGTGTGCTGCCGGCAGGGGTGCCCCATGAGCGCGCCACCGAATTGCTCGCCAGTGAAAACATGTACCAGCTGATGCTGGAGCTCTCCGCGCGCTACAGCGACAGAGTGATCATCTTCGACTCGCCGCCGCTGCTTCTGACCACGGAGTCGGCGGTGCTCGCCAGCTTCATGGGGCAGATCGTTTTCGTGGCGGCGGCCAATGTCACACCGCAGCACGCGGTGCGAGAGGCCATGGAACAGCTGGGCGCCGACAAGATGGTCGCGGTGTTGCTCAACAAATCCCCGCGCCGGCGTTTCAGTTTTTTTGGCATTGGCCACGGCTATGGTTATGGGTACGGCTATGGTTATGGCTACGGCTATGGTCGCAGAGACATGGCGGTCTCGCCTCGAGAGGAGGCAGCGCGCTGATGAAATGCCCGGCCATCTTGTTGACCTGCGAGCTGATTGGTGCGGCGCTGCTGCCCGGCGCAGTTTGCGGCGCCGAGTGGCAGAGGGAAGCCGGTGTCAGCATGTCTGCCTATATTTCCGATAATGTCTGCCTCAGGGACAGCGACAAGGATGTGCGCGGCGCGGCCACCATCACGCCGGACGTTTATCTGCGCGGCGAGGGCGCGCGCGCCAGTTTGTATCTGGCAGGCGCCGTCGAGTACAACAGCCTGGCCGACAGCAATCTCGATTGTGGCAGAGGACCGGCAGGGCGCGGCAATCGCCAGGCCGTGGTGCCGCGCCTGCGTTATCGCGGCGACCTGGAAGTGATCGACAACTGGTTGACGCTCGAGTCCGATGCCTTCGTGGGACGCAATCCCATCGACCCTTTCGCCGCCGGCGGGCGCGATAATCTCAACGCTCGCGACAACACCAATATCACCTATCACTACGGTGTGGGCGCGCTGCTCGAACGCCCCGTCTTCGACGCTGCCGACCTGCGCCTGCGCTATCGCTACAGCGAACAGTACAACGAAGTGAACGTGCTCGGCGACAGCAGTGAGGACCGCGTCGAGTTCGACCTCGGCACCGAACGCAGCGGCAACCGCTTCACCACCGGCGTGGCGGGCCGCTACAGCAATGTGCAGTATGAAGCGAGCGACCAGGGCCCCGCCTTTGACAACACATTGTCGTCCGCGGAAATTCGCGCCGCCTTGCAATTCAATCCGGCCTGGCAGATCAATGGCCTGGTGGGCGAGGAGTGGAATGAATTTACCAGTGCCCGCGATGATGTCGATGGCGGTTATTGGGATGCGGGCGTGCGCTGGACGCCCAATGACAGAATCGAGGTCTCCATTGGCACCGGCGAACGGTTTTTTGGCACCACACCGCGCGCACTCGTGCGCTATCACCACAAGCGCCGCGAGCTGGTCGTCAGTTATGAGCGCACGCTGACATTCCCGCGCAACCTGCGCACCGCCGGCAATTTCGACGATCCGTTGGTGCCTGGCATCGGCGGCGATCCGAACTTTGGCCAACTGCCTGGCGATCCGCTGGTGGTGGACGGTCAACCCACTTTCCTCGGCAATACGCCCGTCATCAACGAGCGCCTCGCGGTGCGCTATCGCTTTACCGGGCGGCGCACCACCATCACCTTTGCCGCCGCCAACTCCGAGCAGGAGCGCACGGAAGATGGCGGCGAAGCCGAATTTTCCGATATGAGCCTGACCTTTTCCCGTTCGCTGTCGGCGACCCTGACCGGGAATGCGCGGCTGAGCTGGAGTGAGCGGGAAGGCCAGGGTGGCAACGTCGGGCCCTTTGGCCAGCGCTCGCAAACCTGGCGGGCGGGGGTGGGTTTCACACGCCAGCTGGGTAACGACACCACCGTGACGCTGGGCTACCAACACACGCGGCAGGAGTCCGATTTCGTTCTCAACCGCTACAGCGAAAACAGGGTGACACTTTCAATAAGGCACCAATTCTAATGGCTCCGACAACAATGGCCGACATCGGCATGGCGCAGGCGACATTCGAATATTCGCCATCGCGGCACGAGAAAGATTCCCTCCCGCACATTCTGTGCGTGGTGGGCGCACGGCCTAATTTCATGAAGATAGCGCCCCTGCTGCGCGCCATCAGAGCCTCCGGCAGTGGCCTGACGGCGAGCCTGGTTCATACCGGGCAGCATTACGACGCCGCCATGAAACACACATTTTTCGAGCAGCTGCACATTCCGGAACCGGACGTGGACCTCGAAGTGGGATCGGGCAGTCACGCCACGCAAACCGCATCGATCATGCAGCGCTTCGAGCCGGTGGTGGATCAACTGTGCCCCGCCGCGGTGCTTGTGGTGGGCGATGTCAACTCGACCCTGGCATGTGCGCTGGTGGCAGCCAAGAAAAATATTCCGGTGATTCACGTGGAGGCGGGCTTGCGCAGCGGCGACCGCACCATGCCGGAAGAAATCAATCGCATCCTCACCGATCAGCTCTCCGATCTGCTTTTTACGTCGGAGCGCTGTGCCGCCGACAACCTGCGGCGCGAGGGCATAGGCGAGGAAAAAATCTTCTTCGTCGGCAACGTCATGATCGACACCCTGCGCTACAACCTCGCCAGTGCCGTACCGGCGCGGCGGACGCTGGCAGGCGCCGGCGCACCTGCGTGCCATGAGGGCAGTTACGGCCTCGTCACCTTGCACCGCCCGGCGAACGTCGATGATCCCGCGGTGCTTCGTGGTCTGCTGCAGGCGCTGGCGGACATCGGCAAGGTGACGCCGCTGGTTTTTCCCATCCATCCCCGCACGCGAGCGTGCATCGCGCAAGCGCGCCTCGACAGCCTGCTGGCAGCGGCGAATATTTTCCTGCTCCCGCCCCAGGGCTATCGGGAAATGCTCGGCCTGATGAGCGGTGCGCGCCTGGTGCTGACGGATTCCGGCGGTATTCAGGAAGAGACCACCGCGCTTGGCATACCCTGCGTGACCCTGCGCGATACCACCGAGCGCCCCATCACTGTCGAGGAGGGCACCAACATCGTGGTGGGCAGCGACCCGGTTGCCATTCAGCGCGCCCATGCCGCCATCATCGCCGGTGACAGCAAGGCCGGTCGCCAGCCTGACCTGTGGGACGGGCGCGCGGCTGAGCGCATCGTGTCGATCATCGCCACCTGGTGTCGACAGAGGAGGGCAGTCTTGTGAAGTCTTCGCCGCCGATCGTCAACGCCATCAGTGTCGACGTGGAGGATTATTTTCAGGTGTCCGCGTTCGCACCCCATGTAGCACGCGACACCTGGGAGGTGACGCCGCTGCGCGTCGAGGCCAATGTGGAGCGCATTCTCGCGCTGTTCGACAGCCATGGCGTCAAGGCGACGTTTTTCACGCTGGGCTGGGTGGCGCAGCGGCTGCCCGGCATGGTGCGTCGCATCGCCGCCGAAGGGCACGAGCTGGCAAGTCACGGCTGGGAGCACATCCGCGTCGATACGCAGCAGGCGGCGGCTTTTCGCAGTGATGTCACGCGCACAAGGGCACTGCTGGAGGATATCGCCGCGCTGCCGGTGCTCGGCTACCGTGCCGCCAGCTATTCGATAGGCACGGCCACGCCCTGGGCCCATGAGGTGCTGGCGGATGCGGGCTATCGCTACAGTTCGAGCATCGTGCCGATCCGTCACGACCTGTACGGTATGCCCGGCGCGCCGCGCTTCGCATTCCGCGCCGCGGCGGGGCGTCTCGCGGAAATACCGGTGACCACGGTCAATGTTGGCGGTCGCAATATTCCCTGCGGCGGAGGCGGCTGGTTCCGCCTGTTTCCCTACGCGTTTTCCCGCTGGGCGCTGCGTCGCGTCAATGATGCAGAAGGGCAGAGTGGCGTTTTCTATTTCCACCCCTGGGAAATCGATCCGCGCCAGCCGCGTCCGCCGGGGTTGTCGTTGAAAACCCGGTTTCGTCATTATCTGAATCTGGAGCAGATGGAAGCACGGCTGCACTGCCTGCTGCGGGATTTTCGCTGGGACCGCATGGACCGGGTTTTCGCCCCGGTCATCGGCCCTGGTGATACGGATTCCGCCGCCGCTTCGCGGAGGGCGTCATGAGTGTTTCCGTGCGCCTTTGCAATCCGGCAGATCAAAAAGCATGGGACGCATTTGTCGAGAGCTGTCCGCAAGCCACCTTTTTTCATCGCTGGGGCTGGCGGCGCGTGTTGCAGGATGCCTTCGGTCACACAACCTATTTTCTTCTCGCCGAGCAAATGGCCGACGGCGCCACGCCCCGTATCGTCGGTGTTGTGCCCCTCGCTCAGGTGCGAAGCCGCCTGTTCGGCAACACCCTGGCCAGCCTGCCGTTCTGTGTTTATGGCGGGATCGCGGCAAACACCGATGCCGCAAGGGTGGCGCTGCGCGAGGCCGCTTGCGACCTGGCGGAACAGTTGAACGTGGACGCGCTGGAGTTGCGCAATGTCGAGCCTTCGCGCAGTGGCTGGCCGGTAAAAAATCTCTATTACACTTTTCGCAAACCTATCGACGCGGATAACGCCGTCAATCTCAAGGCCATTCCCAACAAGCAGCGCGCGATGGTGCGCAAGGGCATTGCGGCCAGTCTGGTCAGCGAGGAAGATCCGGGCAGCGCGCGGCTGTATCGGGTATACGCCGAGAGTGTGCGCAACCTCGGCACGCCGGTATTCAGCCGCCGCTATCTCGACGTGTTGCGACAGGAGTTTGGCGCGGCCTGCCGCGTGCTGATGATCGTCGACAGGGGCGAGGATGTTGCCGGGGTCATGAGTTTTTATTTTCGCGGCGAAGTCTTGCCGTATTACGGCGGCAGCGTCGCCCGGGCGCGCACCATCAAGGGCTGCAACGACTTCATGTATTGGGAACTGATGCGGCGCAGCGCCGATGAGGGGCTGACCAGCTTTGATTTCGGCCGCAGCAAGCGCGATTCGGGGCCCTATCATTTCAAGCGCAATTGGGGTTTCGAGGCGCAGCCCTTGGCGTACGAATATTATCTGGTGACGGCCAGCCATATGCCGGATGTCAATCCCGCCAATCCCCGCTACCGCTTGCTGGTGGATGCCTGGCGGCGCCTGCCTCTGCCGGTGGCCAACCTGATCGGCCCGGCGCTTGCGCGGAGTCTCGGCTGATGGCGACCCCGGCCCGGCAATGCACCGAGCAGGTTGGCGACACAAAGCCACAGACTCGTGCGGTGCCGGCAGCCAACGAACGGCCACCCCTGTTGTTTTTGTGCCACCGCATTCCCTATCCGCCCCACAAGGGCGACAAGATTCGCGCATTCCACCTGCTTCGCCATCTGAGTGTTCACTTCGATATCTACCTCGCCAGTTTTGTCGATGACGCCAGCGACTGGCGCTGGGCGCCGGAACTCGAAAACTATTGCCGCGAGCTATTGCTGCGACCGCTGATACCCTGGCAGGCGACTGCGCGCAGCCTGACGGGACTGTTGACGGGAGCGCCGTTGTCGCTGCCTTACTACGCGGATCCCGACATGCAAAACTGGGTCGCACGCACCTGTGGCGCGCGGGAGATCCGCCATGTGCTGGTGTATTCATCGGTCATGGCGCAATTCCTGCCCCGCAGTGGCAACGGCTTTCAGCGCAAGGTCATCGATTTCGTCGATGTGGATTCCGACAAATGGCATCAGTACGCTGCGCGAAAAGCCTGGCCCCTCAGTTGGCTGTATGCGCGGGAAGCGCGCCGTCTTCTCGATCATGAAAAGGCCATGGCGGCAGGCTTCGATGCCGCGCTCTTTGTTTCAAGCGCCGAAGCCGCGCTGTTTCAGCGCCTGTCGCCGGAAAATGCCGCCAGGACCGGTTTCTTCAGCAACGGCGTCGATTTCAGTTATTTCGATCCCGACAGCGCTGAATCAATGCAAAATCCCTTTCCGGCAGGCTGTCGGGCTCTGGTTTTTACCGGCGCCATGGACTATTGGCCCAACGTCGATGCCGTTGACGGGTTTGCGCGCACGTTGTTCCCCGCGTTGCGCGCCGAGCATCCAGCACTGGTGTTTTACATCGTCGGCGCCGCACCCACCGCAAGCGTGCGGCGCCTCGCCGGCTTGCCCGGCGTGGTGGTTACCGGGCGGGTGCCCGATGTGCGGCCTTACCTCAAGTACGCGCTTGCCGCGGTGGTACCGCTGCGCGTGGCCCGCGGCGTGCAGAACAAGGTGCTCGAAGCCATGGCCATGGCAATTCCGGTGCTGGTGAGCGGCAAGGGCCTCGAAGGCATCGATGCGGTGCCCGGCGAGCATGTCTTGCTTGCCGACAGGGTCGCTGACTACCGGCGCGGGCTGCGCGACATTCTCGGCGGTGTTCACTCGGGCCTGGGGGCGCGCGCGCGTGCCCATGTGCAACGCGCCTACGACTGGAATCACAGCTTGTCGACAGTGGTGCGGCTGTTGCAGCACGGGGAGGGCGCCGGCCATGAATGATCCGGGGGGTGCCAGGGGTACGGAGCTGCCGCTGGAACGGGATGTGAGCGGCGAGGCGCAGGGGTTGGCCGCCACGCCGCGGCTGCACACAGCGACGGCCACCCGGCACCTCGCGCAGCCGGCCACCGCCCGCAAAGCCGTGGCCGCGGCGCTGATCCTCTACTGTGTGCTCGCCGCTTGCCTTTTTTACGACACCCTGGCGTCCATGGTCACGATCTGGCTGCGCTCCCAGACGTTCGCGCACGGCTTTTTAATTCTGCCCATCAGCCTGTGGCTGCTGTGGCGGATGCGAAAGGCCATCGACCTGGCGCACAGCAGGCCCGAACCCCGCGCCCTGGTGTTGATACTGGCCGCCGGTCTCGCCTGGCTGTTGGGCCATCTGGTGGATGTAAGGGTCGTCGAGCAACTGGCTTTTGTGGCTGTGATCGTGGCGGGCGTCTGGACAATCCTGGGCACGGCGCTGACCAGGCGAGCGGCGTTTCCCCTCGGGTTTTTGTTTCTCGCGGTGCCCATGGGTGAATGGGCGATCGCGCCGCTGATGGAATTCACCGCCGACACCACCGAGTTTCTCCTGCGCCTGAGCGAGATTCCCGTGTTTCGCGAGGGTATGTTTCTGACCCTGCCCACCGGCACCTGGTCGGTGATCGAGGAATGCAGCGGGGTGCGCTACCTGGTGGCGTCGGTCACCCTGGGCCTGCTCTACGCCTATCTCACCTATTACAGCCCGTGGCGCAGGGCGGTATTTGTGCTGGCGGCGATCATCGTGCCGATCCTGGCCAACAGTATCAGGGCGTATGCCGTGGTAATGGTGGGCCACGCGAGCGAGATGCGTATCGGTATCGGCGGTGACCACCTGATCTACGGCTGGGTATTTTTTGGCCTGGTGATGATGGCAATGTTCTGGATAGGTGGCTTGTGGCAGCAGCCAGTGGTGCAGTCGCGGGTCGCGGCCCCATCCCCGCCACAAAACCGCACGCGTTCGATCCTGTCGGTTGCCGGCCTGGCAATTCTGTGCGCCGGACTGTGGCCCGCGGCGGCGCTCACCCTCAACCGCGACGCCGCCGCGATGATGAGCGCCGAGCTGGCGGCGCCAGCGGCGCAGGGCAATTGGCAGTGGGCGGCTGCGGAAGATGGGCATTGGCGGCCCGCGCTCGAGGACGCGGATCGCCAGCTGGACCAAACCTATGTCGGCACCGCCGCGGCTACGCCCGAGGTGGTCGGCTTGCACCTGCGTCAATATTTGCAGCAGCGCCGCGGTGTCGAACTGGTCAGCGGCACCGATCCGTGGCGCCCCGATCGCAAGCGCTGGCGCGTCGTTTCCCGGCAACCGCATCGCATCGATCTGGGCGGCGTGCCACTTCAGGTGGATGAAGCCTGGCTGGCTGACGAGCGGGAGAACCTGCTGGCGTGGTCCTGGTATCGCATCGACGGTCGCGATACGGCCAACCCCTATGTGGTAAAGCTGCTAGAGGCCAGACAGCAAATCGTCGCTGGGCGCCGCAGCGGCACGCGGGTGTTCATTGCGACACCGATGGCGAGCGACGCGGCGCAGGCGCGACCTGTGCTGCAAAAGTTTCTTGCTGCTCATCACGAGGCCATTGCGGCAGCGCTCGAGCAGGGGGTCTCCGAATGAGCAGAGTGCGGTCACACGAATCCTCGCGCAAGGCGACGCCGCTGATCGTGCACGTCATCTATGCGCTGGGCACGGGCGGTCTCGAGAACGGGCTGGTCAATCTCATCAACCGCTGTCCGCCGTCGCGCTACCGGCACGCGGTGATCTGCC
This sequence comes from uncultured Porticoccaceae bacterium, assembly GCA_964469165.1. Taxonomy (GTDB): domain Bacteria; phylum Pseudomonadota; class Gammaproteobacteria; order Pseudomonadales; family Porticoccaceae; genus CAYXXZ01. Next base: position 35,157 of record CAYXXZ010000002.1, on the reverse strand, counting down.
TGAGCGACGCGCAGCTCTTTGCCAGGCGCATAACGGCGCCGGTGGTGGAAATCATCGAACTGGGCAAGAAGCCCGGCCACGATCTGGCAATGTACTGGCGCCTGTGGCGTCATTTGCGGCGCCTGCAGCCCGCGATCATTCATACCCGCAATCTCGCCGCCCTCGAAACCCAGGCGCTCGGCGTGCTGATGCCGCGCTGCCGGCGCGTGCATGGAGAGCACGGCAGAGACATGGCCGACCTCGATGGCAGCAACGCCAAATACCGCTTGTTGCGCCTTGTCCTGAGCCCGCTCATCCAGCGTTTCATCGCCGTCAGCCAGGATCTCGCCCAGTGGCTGATCACCGTGGTGGGCATACCGCAAGAGAAGGTGGTTCAGATCTATAACGGCGTCGATCAGCAGCGCTTCCGGCCGCGGCCCGGCAGTGGCGAAGCGCTTGCGCAGGGGGTACTGGCCAGTGCGCCGGGCGGTTTTTTTTGCACCGACTGCCGGGTACTTGGCACTGTCGGTCGGCTCGCGGCGGTCAAGGATCAGGCAGCGATTGTGACGGCACTGGCCAGCCTGTTGCGGGCGCGACCCCGGCTGCGCGCCACCCTGCGCCTGTTGATCGTCGGTGAAGGCCCGCAGCGCGCCGCGCTCGAAAGTGCGATCACGACACTGGGCCTGAGCGATTGCGTATGGCTGTGCGGCGACCGCGACGATGTCCCCGAGTTGCTGCGCTGCATGGATGTCTTTGTGCTGTCGTCGCTGGCGGAAGGCATATCCAACACGGTGCTGGAGGCGATGGCCAGCGGCCTGCCGGTCATCGCCACCCGCACCGGCGGCAATCCGGAACTGGTTGAACAGGGTGTCTCGGGCCTGTTGGTCGAGGTTGGCGATGTGGATGGCCTGGCCAGGGCGATCGAGTCACTGGTGACGGATCCCGCGCGCTGCCGCTCATTGGGGCGCGCGGCCCGGTGTCGCGTGGAGCGGGATTTCGACTGGCAGCGCACGGTTGCGCGCTACCTGGACGTTTACGACGGCATTTTGCGAGATGCGGTGCGCGAGCCGCATCCGGCAGGACTCTGAACATGTGCGGAATAGCGGGAATTTTTGATCTCAACGGGCAACGGCAAGCGCCGCGCGCACTGCTGGCGGCAATGAATCAGGCGCAATTCCATCGCGGCCCCGACGAGGGGGGCCTGTATATTTCGGGTGGCATCGGGCTCGCCCACCGGCGCCTGTCCATCATCGACCTCGCATCCGGCCAGCAGCCCATGTGCAGTGAGGACGGCGCACTTTGCGTCGTCTACAACGGCGAAATCTACAACTTTCGCGAGCTGGCGCAGGAGCTGTCCGCACTGGGCCATGTCTTCAAGACCCGCTGCGATACCGAGGTGATTCTCTACGCCTGGCGGCAGTGGGGCGAACGCTGCGTCGAACATTTTCGCGGCATGTTCGCCTTCGCCCTTTACGATGAAACCCGTCAAAGCCTTTTTCTGGCCCGCGACCGCTTCGGCATCAAGCCGCTGTTCTATGCCGAATTAGCGGATCGGCAATTCATTTTTGGCTCGGAGCTCAAGGCTCTGAAGGCGCACCCAGGGCTTGGGCGAGTGCTGGATGCCCAGGCCGTCGAGGATTATTTCGCGCTCGGCTATATTCCCGAACCCAAAACCATCTATCGCAATGTCTGCAAGCTGCGCCCCGGCCACAGCCTGCTGCTCGGGCGCGGCGCGGCGCTGCCGGCGCAGCGCCAGTACTGGGATATCGCCTTCACGCCGGTGTCGGTGGGCAGCGAAGCGGAAATGCAGGAAGAACTGCTGTCGCGCTTGCGCGACGTGGTGCGGATGCGGCTGGTGGCGGAGGTGCCGCTGGGCGCTTTTCTGTCCGGCGGTGTCGATTCCAGCGCCGTGGTGGCGATGATGGCGCAACTTCAGGACGAGCCGGTCAATACCTGTGCCATCGGTTTCGATGAGCGGCAATTCGATGAAACCGCCTACGCCGCCATGGTGGCAAAACGCTATGGGACGCGACATTTCGAACGCACGGTCGACAGCGACGATTTCAGCCTGCTGGACCAACTGGCGGATTTGTACGATGAACCCTACGCCGACAGTTCCGCGATTCCCACCTACAGGGTGTGCCAGCTGGCGCGCCAGCGGGTGACGGTGGCGCTGTCGGGCGATGGCGGCGACGAACTTTTTGCCGGTTATCGCCGCTACCGCTGGCACATGAACGAGCAGCGCCTGCGCGCAGCCTTGCCTCTCGCCTTGCGGCGGCCCCTGTTCGCGACACTGGCGCGGCTTTATCCGAAGGCCGATTGGGCGCCGCGTCCCCTGCGCGCCAAGACGACTTTCCAGGCACTGGCGCGCAACAGCGTCGAGGCGTATCTGCACTCGGTATCGCTGTGCAACAGTAACCAGCGCCAGGCCATGTTCAGCGCGGCTCTCAAGCGAGAACTGCAAGGCTATTCGGCGGCCACCGTATTTGCCGAACACGCGGCGCGCAGCCCCACGGATGACCCGCTTTCGTTGATTCAATATCTCGACATGAAAACCTATCTGCCCGGCGACATTCTCACCAAGGTGGATCGCGCCAGCATGGCGCATTCGCTGGAGGTGAGGGTACCGCTGCTCGACCACCACTTTGCGCAATGGGTGTGCGGATTGCCCGCCGATGTGAAATTGCGCGGCGCGGAGGGCAAGTACATCCTGAAAAAATCCCTGCGGGCGCTGTTGCCGGATGACGTGCTCTACCGCCCCAAGATGGGGTTTGCGGTGCCGCTCGCGAAATGGTTTCGCGGGCCGCTGAAAACGCGCCTGCGGCGCGATCTGCTCGACGGCGAGCTGGCGGATACCGGACTGTTCAACCAGTCCTGTCTGACGCGGCTGGTGAACGAGCATCAGTCCGGGCGCGGCGACCACAGCGTGCCCCTGTGGTCGCTGCTGATGTTCCGCGCCGCCGTCTGCAACGATGGCACGGCGCTTTCGCGCCACAGCGACGCTGCCTGCGATGCCGCACCGGCGGCGCGCGTCGCACTCTTGTCGTAGAGGCTTGCATGCGAATTCTGCATATTTTCGATCACTCCGTACCACTTCACAGCGGCTACAGTTTTCGCTCCTGCAATCTGCTGCGCGGCCAGCGCGCGCTGGGCTGGCACACGGCGCACATCACGGGCCTCAAGCAGCTGCGGGCGCGGGGCGAGCCGCAAGACGCCCTCGAAGAATCCGTGGACGATCTGCATTTCTATCGCACCCCGGGCGGCCGCGGCCTGGCCGGGCGACTGCCGCTGCTGAATCAGTGGGAGGTCATTCACACCCTGGCGCGACGCATCGAAGAGGTGGCGGAGCAGGAAAAGCCCGATGTCCTCCACGCCCACTCGCCGGCGCTCAACGGTGTTGCCGCCCTGCGTGCCGGGCGCCGCCTGAAGCTGCCGGTCGTGTACGAGTGTCGCGCCTTCTGGGAAGACGCGGCGGTGGATCACGGCACCAGTCGCGAATGGGGCCTGCGCTACCGCCTGAGTCGCGGTCTCGAAAGCCACGTCTTTCGGCGCGCCGATGCCATCACCACGATCTGCGAGGGGCTGCGTCAGGAAATTGCCGGTCGCGGTATTGCCGCGGAAAAAATCACCGTCATTCCCAATGCGGTGGATACCGAAGGGTTCAGCTTCGGCATTTCGGCGCGGGCTGACTTGCAATCGCAATTGGGTCTGACCGGCAAGACGGTACTGGGCTTCATCGGCTCGTTTTATGCCTACGAAGGCATTCCCCTGATCCTGCAGGCCCTGCCGGCCCTGCTCGCCAGGTACCCCGAGCTGCGCCTGTTGCTGGTGGGCGGCGGCCCGCAGGAGCGTGAAATCAGGGCGCTGGTCGCGCGCCTCGATCTGTCCGCGGCGGTGATCATGGCCGGCAGGGTGCCCCATGACCAGGTCCAGGACTTCTACAACCTGGTGGACATTCTGGTGTACCCGCGCCTGGCGATGCGCCTCACCGATCTGGTCACGCCGCTCAAGCCTCTGGAAGCCATGGCGCAGGGCCGCCTGGTGCTGGCCTCCGCGGTGGGCGGACACCGCGAACTGATCCGCGACGGCGACACCGGGATGCTGTTCGACGCCGGTCGGCCCGAGGCGCTGGTACAGGCGGTCGGGCGTCTCCTCACCCAGCGCGAGAACTGGCAGCGGCTGCGCGCCAGCGGGCGCGCCTTCGTGGAGAAAGAGCGCACCTGGCGCGCCAGCGTGGCGCGCTATGAAGCTGTTTACGGTGGCTTGCGATGAACGTTCGTTCTGATGACGCAACATTGCGCGTCGGACTGGTGGCGCCGCGGCCGCCGCCCAATGGCGGCATGGCGCTGCAGGCCCGGCAACTGGCCGAGCTGCTGGCGGGCGAGGGCATCGCGGTAGAGCAACTCGCCACCAATGGCCCCTATCGGCCGGCCTTCGTCGCGCCGATCCCCGGTTTGCGCGCACTCTGCCGCCTGCTGCCGTATCTGCTTGCTGTGTGGCGGCTGGCAGGGCGCGTGGACGTGATTCATCTGATGGCGAACTCGGGTTGGTCCTGGCAGCTTTTCAGTGCGCCGGTGCTGTGGCTGGGCTGGCTGCGCGGCACGCCGGTGATCGTCAATTATCGCGGTGGCGAGGCACCGGACTATTTCCGGCGCTCGTTCTCGCGCGTGAAACCCTCGCTGCGGAAGGCGGCGGCGGTCGTTGTGCCATCGGGTTTTCTCGAAGCCGTGTTCAAACACTACGGCGAGGACGCGCTGGTGATTCCCAATATCATCGACCGCGATATTTTCAAGCCGGGCAGCGCTGTCGCCGAAGGCGCGTGCACGCGTCCCTTCACGCTGGTCATCACCCGCAACCTCGAGCCTCTCTACGGCATCGACACGGCCATTCGCGCATTCGCGCAGGTGTTTCGCAGCGATCCGGCGCTGCGCCTGCGTATCGCGGGAAGCGGCCCGGCGCGGGCTTCTCTCCACAACCTGGCGGCGCAGCTGGGCGTGTCCGGGGCGGTAACCTTCGAGGGACGCCTCGACAGGCAGGGCATCGTCGCGCTCTACGCCGAGGCAGATGCATTTATCAACCCGAGCACGGTGGACAACATGCCCAACTCGGTGCTGGAGGCGCTCGCCTGTGGCCTGCCGGTGATATCCAGCGCTGTGGGCGGCGTGCCCTTCATCGTGCGCCACGGCGAAACCGCGCTGCTGGTTCCCCCGGCGGACGTGGGCGCCCTGGCGGCGGCCATTCACCAATTGCGTAGCGATCCGGATTTGCGTGCGCAGCTGCGCGGCCGGGGGCTGGCCCAGGTCGAACAGTACACCTGGGCCAGTGTTCGCCAGCGATGGCTCGAACTCTATATCAGCCTGTGCAGCCACAAGCGGAGGGTGCTGCTGTGAGCCTCTACCAAAAAGCCGTGGCGGAAATCATTTTTCCGCTTCATGAAAAATTGAAGAAACACGACACCCGCGCGCTGCATCGCAACCTGGAGTGCTCGCAGTGGTTCGACGCGCAGCAACTCGCGGCATTGCAGGTCGCCAATCTCCGCCATTTTCTGGCGCGTATCGGCGAGACCGTGCCCTATTACCGACAATTGTTCGCTGAACGGGCATTCGATCCCCGCGCTGTGACCAGCGTTGCTGATCTGCGCGCCTTGCCATTGCTGGATAAAGCCACCATCCGCGCCAACAGCGAAGCGATGAAGGCGAATGGCGGCGCGCGCCTGAAGCGCTTCAATACCGGCGGATCGAGCGGCGAGCCGCTGATTTTCTATCTCGGCAATGAACGGATCAGTCACGATGTTGCCGCCAAGCGCCGCGCCACGCGCTGGTGGGGCGTGGATATCGGCGATCCCGAAATCGTGGTGTGGGGCTCGCCCATCGAACTGGGCGCCCAGGACCGGATGCGTTTGTTGCGCGACAAGGTATTTCGCACGGAATTGTTGTCGGCGTTTGAAATGTCGGAAAAAAACCTTGATTTTTTTGCCCGGCGCATCCGCAGCCGCCGCCCGCGCATGCTGTTTGGTTATCCGTCTGCCCTGGCGCTGCTGGCGGAACACGCCATGGCAGGTGGCCTGCGTCTCGACGATGTCGGCGTGCAGGTGGTCTTCGTCACCTCGGAGCGGCTCTACGACCACCAGCGCCAAGCCATCGAAAATGCATTCGGCTGCCCGGTCGCCAACGGCTACGGTGGGCGCGACGCGGGCTTCATCGCCCATCAGTGCACGAGCGGCAGCATGCACATCAGCGCCGAGCATATCGTTCTCGAAATCGTCGACGGCAGCGGCAGGGTGGTGGATCCCGGCGAGAGTGGCGAGATCGTGGTCACCCACCTCTGTACCGGTGAATTTCCCTTCGTGCGCTACCGCACCGGCGACGTGGGCTCCCTGTCCGACGAGACATGCGCTTGCGGGCGCGGCTTGCCGGTGCTGGCCAGTGTCGAGGGGCGCACCACGGATTTCGTCATTGCCTCCGATGGCACCGTCCTGCACGGACTCGCGCTGATTTACGTGCTGCGCGATATTGCGGGTGTCGAGGCGTTTCGCATCGTCCAGGAGTCCGTGCGTCACACGCGCGTAGAGGTCGTTGCCGACCGTGCGCGTCGCATCGGCCTGAAACAGGCCATCGAGGAGCCGTTTCGCCAGCGCCTGGGCCAGGACGTGGAAATCAGCGTCGACTATGTCGAGACGATTCCCCGGGAAAAATCCGGTAAATATCGCTATGTGGTCAGCCGTCTGGCGCCCGGGCAGGGGCTGAACAATGCGTGACATCGTCATTACCGCGCTGGTTTTCTGCACCTTGCCGCTGATCCTGCGGCGGCCCTGGATCGGCATCCTGGTGTGGTCGTGGCTCGGTTACATGAACCCGCATCGCCAGGCCTGGGGTTTTGCCTACGAGATGCCCTTCGCGATGATCGTCGCTGCCACCCTCATGGTGGCCATCGTGTTCAAGGGAGAAAAATACCGCTTGCCATGGAGCGGCACCCTGGCGCTGTGGCTGACGTTTCTGGCGTGGATGACCTTGACCACCGCGCTATCGATCTATCCCGAGCGGGCGCTGCCGCTGTACTCAACCGTCATCAAGATCCAGGTCATGACGCTGGTGACATTGATGCTCATCAATGATCCTTATCGGATTCGCGCGCTGATCTGGGTAATGGTGGGGTCCATCGGGTTTTACAGCGTGAAGGGCGGCTTGTTCACGCTCATGACCGGCGGGAGCTACAGGGTTTACGGGCCCATGGACAGCAATATCTCGGAAAACAACGCCATGGCGCTGGCGACGCTGATGGTGATTCCGCTCATGGTCTATCTGTACAAGACCTGCCAGGCGCGCCACTGGCTGCGCATGGCGCTCGGCGCGGCGATCCTGCTGAGCACGGTATCGGTGTTCGGTTCCCAGTCGCGAGGCGCGCTGATTACCATGGCGGCGGTGGGTGTGTTTTTCTGGTTGAAGTCGAAAAGCAAACTGTTCACCGGCGCAGCCATCACGGTGCTGGCACTGCTGACTTTCAGTTTCATGCCGCCGAGCTGGCACGAGCGCATGGCGACCATTACCAGCTACGAAGAAGATGCGTCGGCCATGGGGCGCATTTACGCCTGGAAATACAGTATCAACATCGCCGCCGACCGCTTGACGGGCGGTGGTTTCAATTCCTGGTCGGAGGGCACCTACGCACTTTATTCCCCCGAGTCGAAAACCACGAACATCGTTGCGCACAGTATTTATTTTGCGGTGCTCGCGGATCACGGCTGGCCCGGGCTGATCCTTTATCTGTCCCTGCTTTTCCTCGCCTGGCGCAATCTTTCGAAGGTGATCGCGCGAACGCGAAATGCCAGCGACAGTTTCAATCCGGCACTGTTGGCGCGAATGCTCCAGGTCAGTCTTGTTGCCTACATGTCAGGCGGCGCTTTCCTGAGCCTGTCCTATTTCGACCTGCCGTGGCATATCGTCGCGATGTCGGTCTTGTTGGGAAACCTCTACGCGAAGAGCGCCACGGCGAGCGCCGCAGTGTCTCAGCGTCCACCGCGAGGGGTGTCGGTCGGCCATGGCAACTAGCGACAGCGGCAGCCGCGCCAGTGTCGGCAAAGCCATCGCCCGAGGCGCGGCCTGGACACTCTCGATCCGCCTGGTAAATCGCTCCATCAGCGTGGTCAGCACGCTGATTCTCGCGCGCGTGCTCACGCCCAGCGATTTCGGTATCTATGCCCTGGCGATGACGGTTTACGCATTTGTCGATCTGTTGGGCGCATTCGGTTTCGGTTCGGCGCTGATCCAGAACCAGGACGCCACCGAGGCCCACTACAACACCGCCTGGACCCTGAACCTGCTTTTTTCGTTGATGACGTCGACGCTGCTTTTCATCCTTGCACCCTTTGCCGCGGAGTTTCTTCGCGAACCGCAACTCGAGCGCGTGGTGCGTTTCATGTGCATCCTTTTCCTGCTCGACGGCGTCAAGAACATCGGCATCATCAATTTCCAGAAGCACATGGCGTTCGACAAGGAATTTCGTTTTCACCTGATCATCAAATTGAGTGGATTTTTCGTCACCATTCCGCTCGCTCTGCTGCTCAACAGCTACTGGGCCATGCTCTGGGGCCTGCTGAGTTCGTCAGTCATGCTGATACTGCTCAGCTATGTGATGCAGCCTTTCCGTCCGCGCCTGGCGTTGAGTTGCTGGCGCGAGATGATTTCGTTTTCCGCCTGGTTGCAGGTCAACAATATTCTGAGCTATTTCAATCGTCACACCGAAAACATACTGGTATCGCGCATGCTGGGCATCGCCGCTGTCGGCTCGCTGCAGGTGGCGCGCGAAACCGGGCAGTTGCTGCGCGAGCTGGTGCAGCCGATCAACCGTGCGGCATTCCCCGGATATGCCCGAGTCAACAAGGATCCGCCGCGAATGCTCGAGGTTTTCTGCGACGTCACGGCCATGGTGATGGTTGTCGCCTTTCCCGTGGCGCTGGGCATCATCGCCACGGCACATCTTTTCGTGCCGACGTTATTGGGTAATCAGTGGCTGCACATCGTGCCGCTGGTGCAGTGGTTGGCCCTGGCCTCACTGATGATGGTTGTCATGAGCGGCACCAACAATGTGCTCATTGCCCTGGCACGCATGAAATGGGCCACGGCGATCATCGCGTCAAAGCTGATTTTTCTGGTGTGTTTCCTGATCTGGTTATTACCGCTGTACGGTGTGCTCGCAGTGGGCTACGCCACAGTACTCAGCCTGTTGTTCGTTCTCGTGCTGTGTTTTGTCGCATTGCGAATCACGTTGCGCCTCGGCCTCGGCCGCGCGCTCCACTTGCTTTACAAGCCCGCGCTGGCCTCGCTGATCATGCTGGTGGTGGTCTTGTTCCTGTTTCCGCGCCACTGGGGTGACGAAGCCCTGGTTGTCCAGTTCCTGCAACTGACGGGTGCTGTTGTTGCCGGCGCTTTCTGTTACGGCATTGCGTTGGCGGCGCTGTGGTTGCTGGCGTCGCGGCCGGAAGGGCCAGAGCTGAACGTGCTGCGCCTGGTGCATCAGCGCTGCGGCTTTTGCGGCTTTCTGTTGCTGAAGGAGAAGCAGAATGCCTGATTTTTTCTCCACACTGCCCCGCGCGCTCCTGTCCAGAGCCATCATGGCGTTGTCTCCCCTGGGGCAGCGGCAACGCCTTTCGATATTGATCTATCACCGCGTGGTCGAGGAAAGGGACTGGATGCGCCCCGCGGTGCCTACCACGGCGGAATTCGCCTGGCAGATGCACATGCTCAAGCGCCATTTCAGGGTCATCGCCTTGACGGACGCGGTGGGTCTGTTGCGGGAAGGCCGTCTGCCGCGCCGTGCGGCCTGTGTCACCTTCGACGACGGTTATGCCGACAACCTCACCGTGGCGCTGCCGGTGCTGCGTCATTATGGCGTGCCTGCCACGGTATTTGTCACGGCGGGTTATCTCGACGGCGGGCGCATGTGGAACGACACGGTCGTGGAAGCACTGCGCCATTGTCCGGGCGATGCGCTCGATCTTTCCCGGTGGGGACTTCCGGTTTATGCCATTGCCGGACAAATATCGCGGCGCCGGGCCGCCCATGACATCATTGCGCGCTGCAAATACCTGGATGCGGCTCCCCGCAAAGAAATTGTCGACCGGGTGGCGCAGCAGACGCGCGAAACGCTTCCCGATGATCTGATGCTCACCAGCCTGCAACTGCTCAGCCTGCATCGCCAAGGGGTCGAGATCGGCGGGCACTCCTGCTCGCACCCGATTTTGAGCCGCTTGCCCGTGGAGCGTGCGCGTGAGGATATCGTGCGTGGCAAGCGCATGCTGGAAGACATCATCGGCACACCGCTGCGCCTGTTCGCCTATCCCAACGGCCAGCCGCTGAAAGACTACAACGATGAGCATGTGGCCGTGGTGAAGGACGCGGGCTTCGAGGCGGCGGTTACGACCCGCTGGGGCGTCGCGGACCGTACCTCGGATCCGTATCAGCTGCCGCGCTTTACGCCCTGGGATAAATCATCCACGAAGTTTTTGCTGCGCATGGCGCTCAACAGCCGCCACGTCGCCGAACCTGCGGGGGCCTGTCCGTGCTGAGCCTGCCCGGCAGGATGGCGCTGGTACTGGTGCTGGCCGCAGCGGCCATGACGACGGCGAGGGGAGGCGATTGGGATGATTTTGCGCGAATCAGACACGGCGCGCCGCCAGTTCATGAGAATGTTGCCGAGCTGACTCAACGACCGTCGCAAAGTGACGCAGCCGACACGCAGCCGTCGCCCGCCAGGGCGGGGCGAAAGGGCCCGACCGCGCAGCTCGGCGAGCCTCTGGTTTACACCCGTGTACCGCGTACGCGCGGCAGGTATGTGGTGACCCTACGCGACGGTTCCCCGTACACCCTGGAAAGTCCCGATGTGTGGGACACGCTGCCCGACTCGCGTCTGGTATTCGAAGGCTTCAATGCCCCCGGCCAACTCGTGCTGCGTCAACCCGATGGTTCGGAGACCATTCTTTTCGATTGTTTGCAAAGCGCGGTGCCGTGCGTGCCGCTGGACCCGGCGGTGTCCCTCGATGGCCGCAAGGTTCTCTTCTCGGTGTATCGCGGCGCGGAGCTTCGCGCCGCCCAGTGGAACGGTACGACGCTGCCCAACAGGCAATTGGCGGCGGCGACGGAGGCGCAACTTTACGTTGTTGACCTCGGTTCCGGCGCAGTGAAGCCACTGGCCCACACTCCCGGCGTGTTCGATGTAAGCCCCGCGTGGTTGCCCGACGGGCGCATCATGTTTGCCTCGACCCGCGCCAACATCGAGCAGCCCTGGCTGAACCGCATCACTCCCAACAAGCGCAAGGAGCCGCAGATTTTCATCAGTGCCGCGGACGGCAGTGGCGCGGTCAATATCACGCCTCACGAAATCAGCACCGCCATGCACCCCTATGTTCTCAGTACGGGCCGCGTCGCCTACAGCTCCCAGTGGCTGAGCCACAATTTGGCTTACGGCACCACCAACGGCGGCATCAACTGGCCGGGCACCCTCGACAACATGTGGCTGGTGATGGATATGGATCTGCGCGGCGGGGATATGACGGCCTTGCTTGGCGCGCATCGTGCAGACGTGCGTTCCGCCAAGGGGCGGCGGCACACCATGAAGGCGCTGCATTTTCTCGGTGAACGGCGAAACGGCGATATCTGTGTCAGCAATTACTACCGCGCCAATAATCTGGGGCTGGGCGACGTGTTCTGCTGGGCGCCGGAGCCGGTGGGTGTCGAGGGCGAACTGCCGCGATTCTTGCCGCGCAAGCTGTACAACGTCGCCAACTGGTCACAGTCCAACGACGAGCCATCCTTTCGTGACAACGGCATTTATCAGGGAAAAATCGGTTATCCGGAAGGCATGGAGGGCAATCAACTGGTGCTGACGGTGGGCCGCGGTTTCTGCACAAGGGTATCCGGTTCCGTACGGAGTTTTCAGGAACGCGTTGCCGGGCAACCGGAAAAACGCGCCTGTGACGTGGGCCTGTATGCGACGACACGCATTCCCTCCCGGTCGATGTCGGACCTCGCCCTTATCGTCGACCGCGAAGACTGGCATGAATTTGGCGCGCGGGTGGTGGTGGCGCGAAGTATTGCAACGCCGGCACTCAGCGCCAGCGGCGACGGCAGCTGTCAACTGGTCAGCAGCGATGCGGGCACTGCCGAAACAGCCCCGTACAGGCCCTATAAATTCAATGCCAACTATAAAACCACAGCCAACAATGGTGGCGAAATCGCTGGTATCGACCACGCCGAACTTGCCGCCATTCGCTTCTGGCAAGTGGAACCCAACACCAGCAACCGACGCACCTTGAAGAATTCCATCGGCAATCCGCTGCGCCTGCTCGGCGATGTGGCGCTGCTTGCCGACAATTCCTTCAAGGTGTCGCTGCCGTGCGATACGCCGTTCTTGATGGCCGGACTAGATAGCCGCGGTCGCGTCATCAAGCGCGACCAGGTACCACAGTCGTTGCGGCCCGGCGAAAAAAGAATCTGCCAGGGCTGCCACCTGCACTCGCGCAAGGGCAGGCCCTACGAAAAGTCCCTCGCCTTCAGCGCGCCGCCAGTCGTCCTTGCGCAGGCCCGCAAGGTTCCAAACTATGAAGAGGATATTCGACCGATATTTGCCAGGCACTGCACGCAGTGCCACCGCGACGATGTACCCCTCATGGATTATAAAAAACTGGTGTGGGATTACTTTCAGCAGGCGGTGCCCCCCGAAAAACGGGTGCAGGTCAGCAAGTCCGAAAACGAACGGCGGCGCTGGGGTCTGCATCGCCCCTACACCAGCAAGTACGTCAACAGTATGTTTGCCCGCGAAAGTCTGCTCTATTGGAAGGCCGCCAATGAACGCAGCGATGGCCGCGACGACGCCACCTACGACAACGATATCGATTTCGGCGCGGACCATCCCACTACCATCAGCGCCAGCGAACTGAAATTGCTGGCGGAGTGGCTGGATTCAGGAGCGACTTCCCTGATGGAGGATCACTGAGGATTTCCATCCTCTGTGGTGCTCAGGGCGCGCCAGGTGCGCTGCAACAGCTTGCGGCGCGGCCAGATGCGGGTAAAAAGCCTGGGATGGTAGCGGCCCGCGGCAAACAGGGTTCTGCGGGTGTTCGAGCTGACAAGGGCGGCGGACGTGTCCGGGTCATCTTCGCCGGCATACAGGATGACGGCGCCACAGCGTTGTGGCACCTCGCGAAGGTAGCAGAGGTGGGGGCTTATATTCTCAAGTGCGGGATCAAGAAACCAGCTGGTACTTTGAACGCCGAGAAAATCTGAATTGAGCGCCAGCAAATCCGCAAGGTTTTCGTAGGTGTCGATCCAGCCGCCAGGATTGAAACTGGCGGTGCAGTGGGGGTGCATATGCAGTTCCAGCAACGGCTGGATGCCACGGCAGCGGGCAATAGCCTGTATTAAAGCCATGGACTGGCGCCAACCGCCCTTGAGCAACAGGTTTCGGGGTATGCCCGCAAAGGGCGTCGCCAACTCTGCCCCGCAGGGTATGAGCCGGTGACGCAGAATGGCGAGATCCTTGCGGAACGGGTCGTTGGCGAGGGAAAAATAATCATCGCGCCCGCGCGCGACGTTGCTCGCAATGCGCACCAGTTGCTGGTCATACAGGGCGCGAAACCGGGCAGGCAGCGACCAGCGTGCATCCGCCAATGTGAAATCCTCCAGCAGGGCACGGCAGAGATCGCGATTGAGCGCGAAGGCGGCATGCCTGTCCTCATCGGCGACGGCCCTTTCCGCCGCCAGCAAAGCGGGGGGCAGCGCACTGTAGCCGGAGCCTGCCACCGGGCCGGCGAGTTGGCGGTATTCCTGGGGAGAAAGTATCGTCATCCAGTTCGAGCCGTGCCGAATCGTAATTTCAGGATAGCCTCTTGCCACGCTTGCGCGACACAAAAAACTGTGTGAAGCCACAACACCTGCCACTTACTGCAAGAAATCCGAAAAAAGGTCTTCGTGGCAGCGGTCGAAAATGATCGCCGATGTCGGGTCCGGCTCGACATTGAGTTCAATGACCAGCGGCCCGCTTTCCGTAATGGCGATATCCACACCCGCAAAGGCGATCGCGGGGAATGCCGAGACGGCTCTCTGCGCCAGGGTCAGGGACTCGGGCCAAAAAGGCAAGCTGACGCCGCTGATGGCTTCGCCGGTATCCTTGTGGCACTGGAATGTTTCGTTGCAGATGCTTTTGACCATGCCTGTGCCGATCACACCGGAGCGCAGATCGACCTTGAATATCTGGGCGCCTCGGCTTGTATTGTCAACCAGACTGCCGCGCCGCCCCACGCGCAGAAAGGCGTCGATGACGGCGGTCTGACCATCGATACAGCTCGCCCATACGCGAAGCGTATTTACGCTCGACGGGTTGAGTGCCGCCATCACGGCATGCTGGCTGACGTATTGCTCGACGATGTACGCCTTCCCCTGAGCAACCTGCAGTGTTGCCAGAAAATCCTCCAGGGTAAGTACCTGCCCCGAATCCAGGAGCCTCGCTCGCGTGCCGCCATTCCTGCTCACCTGGATCGCCTGAAAGCCCTGGCCGCCATAGCCTTCCACCAGCTTGAAGCAGACTTTGTCGATGGCGGGACAGGTTGTCAGGAGGTGCCCCAGTTCAGCGGCATTGGTCAGCTTTTCGCCCGAAGCCGAGCTGCCGCGCTGATGATGGAGGTGGCCCAGGAATTGTGCGGTGGGTATGGATGCCAACGCCAATATGGCCTTCTCGCAGAATTTGTTCTGGGAGAGCTTTTGATAGGCGGGTGGATTGATGGTGGCGACAAAGCGACGAAATTTATGGTACGGCCAGAATCCCTTTTTGAAGCGCCAGGGCAAACCTCGCCGCCACAGGCGCGCGCTGTGGTAAAGGCCCGGGCCGATCCCGTGGAAAAGCTTGAGGGCGGCCATCTCGACCAGTTGCCGTGATACCGGCAGGTGGCCCTCGCGGGCGCGTTGAAGCGTCTGGCGCGCAACCCCCTCGAGAGTTGTACCTTTCTTTGGCGGATCAAGCGCGGTCGACGGGAAACTGTGTTCCATGGCCAGTTGCGAACCTTGTCGGTGTTTCATGAATGAATCCTGCCGGCGCACTGCAGAACTGAAGGCGAGAATTGCCGCTCATCGCTCGGCCACATGTTGGGGCCCTGGAGCACCGGATAAAAAACGGCGCGGTATTCGTGCAATTTCCATAAAGCCGCTCATCTCCGCCTCGAATTCCAGGTCCGAGATATCCTGTCCATCGAGTATTCGCGGCAGGGCGTATTTCGGGCTGTTGTCTTTGACAAGGCCGGCATCGGTGGTGGTTGCCGATGTCATCCGGCATTTTTCCAGCACCGGCCAGAGTTCTCTCGAATACTGGCCACTGGGGTAGCAGAAATGTTCAGGGGCTCTCCCTGTCAGGCGCGCAATGTGCTCACGGTTTTTGGTTATTTCCTCCTCCAGGCAATCGCGCGAACCCTGTCTTATGCGGTGACGATGGGTGTGGCATTCAAAGGTGATGCCGCGCCGCGCCGCGTCTTGCACTTCATGTGGGCTCATCAGATGAAACCAGCGATGAGCCATCAAGCTGTCGTGGTTGATGCCTGCTTCGCGGCACAGCGCCTGCAGGAATGCCTGCCGCGACGGGTCGTCGGGCAGGGCGGCGACAGTCTTCAGTGCCTCAGCCAGGGCGCTGGTCCGCGCGGCGTCTGTGTCTATCGGCAAGGGCCCAAATTGATATTGGCGCAGGTGCAAAACCCGGATACGGCTGGCATCGATACTATGGAAACAGTATTGCAGTGCCACATCGATGACGGGATTCTGGTGCAGGCAGTAAAAAGTGGTCAGATAAACCGTGGCGGGATAGTTGTATTTTTCCAGTGCCGGGAGCATCGCCGACCAGGTGCCATGCCAGCCATCGTCAATGGTGATCACTGTTGGGCACGACGGAAGATGATTGTTTGCGTGCGCGAGTTCCGACAGTGCTACCACCGGGTATTTCCATCGCTCCAGTAGCGCCATGCGCGCTGCGAATTTCTCGGCGCTCATGTAAAGGAAATTGCCGAATTGACCCTCGCCCAGCCAGATTCCGTGATAGGCGAGAATGCGCGGTTGCCGTGCAGTAAGGTGTCTCGCCAGTGCAAAAAGCCCGCTCTGTTTCGCGGTGCGAAGAAACTGCTCCTTGATCGTCGCGCCTGTCACAGGTAGGCCTTCAACCAGCCACAGATTTCCTCGCTGCGCCAGGCGACGAAATCAGCAGGCAGAAGGTCGACAATGCTTTCTTCACAGGGAAAGGCATTGGCGTGGCGAGGGCTGAGGGTCGCCGGGTCGACGTTCAGGAACGCGGCTATTCTGGTGCTGGCGGCGTCGAGGTCTTCCGTGGTGATAATGATCCGCCGCTCTTCAGGCAGATGTTCGAACAGCAATTGATACTGCTCCGCGTATTGGGACAGGTAGGCATCGATCGAATAGAGCCCCAATTCCTCGAGTTTTGCTTCTTCAGGGTGGTATCCCCGGTGCCAGCGCCGCCAGATCAGGTCGCGATATCGCTGCCACTCGGGTGGTGTCTTGTAGTAGTGAAAATTCAATCTGGATTTTATCCAGCGCGACGGCTCGCGAACCGTGATCGCAAAACGCGCAGCGGGGAATACCTCGGGCAACCAGGCCGCCATGTAGCCCAGGGGGTGCGAGGCTTCAACCTCGAGATTCAGGCGGCGATCCCTGTCGCGCAGCCATGCACATACATCGAGGCCGACAGGCGACCTGGCGTCTCCACCGTTGTGCAGCACTTTTGCGACGGCCTCGGTCAATGCTGCAACCTCGGGCTCGTGAGCGGTACGGTAGCGGCCTTCGAACATCGCGGCAAAGGAGGTGGTGCCGGTCTTCGCCGCGCCCAGACAGAGACAATGAATGCGCCGCGGCTGAAAAACTCTCAGCAATGATGAACGTGCGAGCGGATTGCGCATGTCAGCCGAGGCCACGTTTGTGCAGATAATCCTTGAGTTCTTCCAGGTGCTGATCCATTGCGCGCAAATGGGAGGACAGTATTCTTTCATCACTCAGCAGAGCGGTTTTTCGCAGGCTCGCGGTCCGGCCCAGCTGGTGCTTTCGCAGCTTCAGCTTCAGGGTGTTGAGCCCTTCCTTGAAGCGCTTTTGTGCGCTGTTTTCGTAGATGGCGGTGAAGTGGGCAGGGTTGTAACGAAGGTCGAGACTTTCGCACCAATCGCGCCATTTGAAATCGTTGGTTTCCTTGACGCTGCTGATGGCGATCCAGGGAACGCGGAAAGCGTCGGCGACGATGGCGCCGTGCATGGCCTCGGCAATGACCAGTTTGCTGGATGATATCTCGGCGACAACGGCCTGGATATCGGTGCTGCGCGGGTCGATATAATTCAGCTGCAAATCGTCACAGGCTTTTTTCCAGAAATCTCCCTTGACCGAGCTGTAGTGGGGTATTACGGACACCTCATGGGTTCTGTCCTGGCCGGCGACGACGGGGAAAAAGTGGCGCAGGAGAATGGCCGGGTCGGTGAGCCCTTTCTCTGGCGGCAAGTTCAGGGCTTGTGCCGTATGTTTTCCCCGGACGAAAAATATTTTCGCATGGTCGATGGTTTTCAGTCGCTGTCCGTAACCACAGCCGCTGCCAAAAATGATCTTTTCCGCGTGCCGGGGTATGCGGTCATCGAGGATGGTGCCGATGCCATAGAAGAGGATTTCGTTTGGTTCGCCTGCGTGCGTGCCTGTGTCGCCATGATGGCCGAAGCCGGAAATACAGTTGCCGATGATCCGTGGCCACAGCCAGCGATTCAGCTCATCACCGAAGTTTCCTTGCGATGTGTGGAAGTACATGACCTTCATGGCGAGCCATTTGCGGCGATCAGGCCTTTGTCGTTGCCTGCGGATTCCCTGCTGACATGCCGTGGGGGAAATGTGCGATGGAGCCAGGTGCTGGCGGCTTCGAAAAGTCGCTCCTGTGCTTCCCGGGTAGAGAAGACCTGGTCGCCTCCCTTGATGTCGATGCGCTCATGACCGGCCCTGTGGTACAGCGCTTGCCATGCCGGCGTGGACGATACCAGGGCGTCGAACGCATCGCTGCGCAGGAATCTGTCGCCCATGAGAAAGAGTACCCTGCCCTGGAACTGCCTCAGCCCGGTAAACAATTCATCGATGAAATTATCGCTCTCGCCGCTGGCTTGCTTGCGGGATACCACGCGCGCGGCTGGCCTGTCGCGCCACAGCGGCCGCCACAATGCCGAGATATATTCGCTGACAGAGTATTTGCCTTTTATGAGCCTTATCCAGAACGACTTCTCTCTCAGGCGCGAAAGATAGTGCTTGCGCCTTGCTTTTGCAGAAAATGCTGCGGTACCCACGAACGGGTTGCCGGCAATGATGGCGACGACGGCGGGGCATTTGTGTGCATGTATCAGGGCGGCGGTGGCGGAGTCGCAGCCACCCCAGAGGATGATGTGCCGGACATTGGGGGCGCGCGCTCTGAACTCGGCAATGGCGGCGGCGATGTCATCCCCGATATGACGGAAACCCTGATAAGAACCTTCGCTGTCGCCCAGGCCCCGGTGGTCGAAACGCATTACCGGTATGCCCTCGGAGGCCAGGTGGCGACCGAGGTGCAGCAACTGGCGACCGACGCCACCGCGATACTGGGGGCCGCCGGCCACCAGGGTGAGAACACCGATATCACGCTCGCGATCTCCTTCGTGGAGAAACCCGATGAGATCGTCGCCCTGGCATTTGAAGGCGAACGCCGTTTCGTCGGCGGGGTACAGGTTGTGCGTCACAGCGCGATTTCCTCGGTTTTCGCCAGCAGATCATCGCAGTTGCCGCGCTTGTGCAGCAGCCACACCGGGTCGCCGGTGAAGGTGTGTGAGGCCACCTGCGCGCCGCTGCGCTCGAGGTGCGCAAGGGCGCGGGCACTTCTGGAGCCTATGCCGGAGGCCGGGTCGGGGGTGTGCTCCAGCCAGAAAATAGCGGGTGCATGAGCGGGGTCGGCACCATCAAACAACGACGTCATTTCCAGCTGATCCAGCGCCGTCATCAACTCTCCGCCAAGCCGGTATCCCGCGACATCCAGCGTCTGACCGGCAGCCAGGCGCAATTTCATGTCGGCTGTCGTTTCTGCGCGCTCACTGTTTTTCATCAGTGATGCGGTGCGTTGTCGCAATAACTGGGTGACGAACGCGCTTCCGGATGCCACTGGTTGCCACAGCAACAGCTTGCGTGTCGTCCCCGGTTTGACGCGCAGAAAGTCCATTGCCAGCAGGGCGCCCAGTCGACAACCCCAAAGGTAGACAGACTGTTGATGGCGCTCCAGCAAGAGCTCCATGAGCTGAGCGATGTTATTGCGCCATATCTCCAGGTTGGCATCGGCCAGATGCCCCGCACTTTCGCCCGTGCCGTAGAAGTCCAGAATGGCAACGGAAAATCCCTTGCGGGCAAAGCGGCGCGCCTGCTCGGCCACCAGAGATCGGCAGCGATTCATTTCTTCGGCGAACGGCGGCAGGTAGAGGATGTGTGCCCTCGGTGCCTCCCGGGGTTCGAAATGGAGGAAAAAGGCCGGATGACTTTGATCGACAAAGCCCGCCGTCGTTTGAATGGCTGCTTTCGTCATGCGTGGGCCATTTTGGTGTCGACGAAATCGGCGAGGGTCGCGACGGTCTGAAAAAGATCGCTTGTCAGTTCGTGGTCGGCGATCTCGCAGTCGAGCGCTTCCTCTATCTCGACGATCAGCGTGGTTATGGTCAAGGAGTTGAATTCGGGAAAGCCGCCCAGCAGCTCAGTGTTCGGCGAGAGAGGCTCGTCGGGACTGAGCTGCAGGCATCTGCGCAACAGGTTTTTGGTCAACTCGAGAGCGTTCACTGGCGTTCTCCTCGTGGTTTGTTATTTCCAGTGGCCGGCTTGCTGCAGCTTGCGCTTCAGGCCGGGTAATCCAATACCGTGGCTGTAGGCCTTTACCGCGTAGCGGTGTGACTCTGAATAATTTTTCCTGTCGAAGTGAACGAGGCCGATGTTATAGAGCAGGTTGGCGTCGTTGGGTGCCAGCCGTTCTGCGGTTTGATACTTCTCGAGTGACTGCTCCAGTTTTCCGAGGCGGTGCAGGTAAAGGCCGTACAGCATGTACGGCACCGGATCCTTGGGGCTGAAGTGAATGGCGCGCTGGAGAAAGCATTCTGCAGGATATCGGCGTCGGGATGCTTCGTTGCGGTTGGCCAGATTGAAGCGCACGGCAGAGTAGAGGGCGCGGTGGTGGTTGGGAAACTTCACCAGCGTGTAGCGGATGTCTCCCATCGGGTTCTTGCTGGTTTCGCCCGCCTGCAACTGCTCGACTCTGGATGTAAAATGCCTGTTCTCCACCACGGGCAATTTATCCTTGTGAACCAGATAGTCGTAGGGGCCAAAATTCCCCGCGCTCGGTCCCTGACAGGCGGCACCGCTCAGGGACTCTCCTACCCAGGGCGCAGCGAGATTTGCAGCCATGACCGGACAACAGGCAAGTATCGATAATATCCATATGACGGCGTTTTTCATGATCGTCATTCGTAGTGGTAATCGGGCAGTTTTATTTTTAGCCACAGCTCGAGCGACATCAGTATCCAGATGAGTTCGCCATAGTAGGGCGCGTGGCCATCGCGGTGCAGTGCTATGGCCTGTTCGAGGAAATCGGGCTTGAAAATAGCTCGTGCTTTCAGCGCAACGATGCAATCGTAAGCAAGCTCCTGAAGAGGCCGGTAATTTTTCATCCACAGGCCGAAGGGAAGTCCGAAGCCATGCTTGTGCTTGCGGATGGTGGCGTCGGGTAGCCAGCCGGCAAGCGCTTCCTTGTAAAAATGGCGCAACCTCGAACCTTTCAGCAGGCGCTTGCTCAGCATTGTGTCGGGCAATTTCCAGGCTGATGGCAGAGTAGTGGAAAATGCCACCAGATCCTCGTCCAGCATCGGAAAACGCACTGTGATGCCAGCCAGCGCGCAGGCCTGCGTCACCTTGCGTAAATCGTTGTCGGAGAGCGTTATCTGCCAATCGAGGTAGAGCATTCTGTTGAGCGCGGAGGCATTGTGGGATTTTTGATAAATGTTTCTCAGCAGCCTTGGCGGCTGACTCTCGTCGACCTGTTGCAGGAAAGCCTGTGAAAAAACCTCCTCGGGAGGATTGCGCTCCAGGAAACCGTAGTGATAGAGGCGGTCGGGCAGCGAGATGTTGGCTTGATGAACGAAGCTGCGGCCTTTGCCAGCCAGCGGCAGCGCATCGGGAAGGGCATCGACCACGGGCTCCAGAACATGAGAACGCAGCCAGCCAGGTGTGCGGCGGTAGTGTTCAAACAGGATTTGGTGAGCGTAGCGTGTGTTTCCCGCAAAAAGCTCATCGCCGCCATCGCCGGCCAGCAACAGGTCCGTGCCATCGGCGGCGGCCAGGCGTGCGCAAAAGTAGGTGGGCAGGGCGGACGAATTGCCGAAGGGTTCGTCGAAGGCTGCGGCAACCTTCGGCAGGGCGTTCACCACATCGTCCGGCGTGACGTAATATTCGTTGAGCTTGAGGCCGAAGTGCGTGGCGGTAACGCGTGCATAGGGTAGTTCGTCGTAACCCTCCACGTCGAACCCTATGGCGTAGGCGTTGCCGACGCCGCTGTGCAGCTCGCTGAACATGCCGGCTACCGTCGAGCTGTCGAGCCCGCCGCTCAGAAACACACCGAGGCGCTGGTCGGCGTGGCGGGCCGATTGCGCCATGGTCGCCTCGATAGCGGTGCGTGGCGCAACCCGAGCTGAAATGCAACGCGCCACCGCAGTTCTCAAATGCGTTCGCAAGGCCGCGTGGGCAGTGGCTTTCGGGCCGGGAAAGGTTTCGCTGAATGTGGGGTTCCAGTAGCGCCGCAGTCGCTGGGCGTCGGGGGTGATCTCCAGCATCGTCGCCGGTGCAAGTTTATGGCACCCTGCCACTACGGCATCGGGTGCGGGGATCATGTGGAAATAGAGGTAGTGATACAGGGCCTGTGGATCGAGACCTGTCATGCCGGCAATTTCCCGGACGCTATCGAGACTGCTGCCGATCAGCGCGACGCCATCGTCGACTCGAAAATACAAGGGTTGTCTCGCCATGCGATCGGTCGCCACCACGACGCGCTTGCGAAGGGGATCTGCGATGATCAGCGCCCAGCTGCCTGTCAGGTTTTTGAGACAATCCGTCCCCCAGGTTTCATAGAGGCAGAGCAGTGCATCGGCGTCTGTTTCTTTCGCCACCTCATCAGGATTTTCTGCCGTGGCTGCAGGTTCGCCGATGAAGGCAGCCGTCAGCCCGTCGGCGCGTTGCGCCAGGTTCTGCGCGATGATGAACGGTGGCCCATCGCTGTAGGTGTGGGCGACGGTGGGGCAAATGGTGGGAGCGGTGGCGGTGTCAGATGCGAGGTGAATGCGGGCAAGCAACGTCGTGGGGAAGGTTGCGATGTCGCCCCTTTCGTCCGGAATCGAGGATGGCCGCTCAGCGTACATGGGCGCGGCTCGAGGTCGAATAGCGGTCAGCCATCGCGTAGGCGCTCAATCGGAAGATGTTGCTAGCGTAGTGAAGCGCAGGCGCTATCTCCGTACGGTAGCGAACAGAGTCTGGCGCAGCTTTTCAGCTAGACAGACACATACGCTGAAAACCTGGGCTCTGGATTTGTAGATCCGTACGCCATGATCTTCAAGTATCAAATCCGGGTTTTCCACGCGTGTGTAGGGGCAATACAAATCCGGCGAAGCCTTCCTGCTCGGATAGAGGGTTTTCCACGCGAGTGTAGGGGCAATTCATGAATTGCCCCTACGGTGTGGCGGGAGTCGTCAGAAAATCAACTGTTGACGGCCGTGTCGGTGAGCTTGCTCAGCAAGGTTTTTTGTTCGGCAGCCGGAAGAAAAAAGCGATAGAGACTGCGTTCACTGGACGTCTCGCTGCCTGCCAGCTTCCGGATCTGACTTCTGGCAAAGTCCAGGCAGAGGTGGAGCAGAACGGCGGGTGCGCTGACGCGGGGGCACATGCGCACCGGGCCGACTACCTGGTAGCCCATGGCGCGGCGATAGAACGCAGCGTGACGTGGATGAACTTCTGCGACCAGATCGGTGCGGGCATGCACGTCCCGGGCGAGTACGAAGGCGACGTTGAAAATGGTTGCCATGACTTCCTGACAGCTCAGCGCCGGCTCGAACGCCAGCCGAGTGACTTCACAGAGACGCCGTCCCCGTGCGCGCAATTCATCGATTTCGTTTTTATAGAGCTCGTCCGCCATCAGGCCCTGGCCTGTGTCCATGCCCAGGGTCAGCGTGCCGAATACGCGATGCCCGCTGGATGCGGCAAGGGTTAGCCGTTGCGGGGCAGTGGTTTGAGTACTCGTGGCCGTCGTGGTGATGAGTCCGCGAGCGCCGTACATGCCGGTGATCAGATCGTTGACCTTGGTGTGTAAAGGGCTGGCTTCTTCGACGAGGCGCACGCGGTAGTCATTGCGAACGAAGGCAAAGTTTGGGTTGAGGCGGGCATTCAGCGCAATGGTGGATTCTGCTTGCGAAGCTGGCGACAGCCGTGATGCGTGCAGCCTGCCGCCCTGGAATCCGGAGCTGATCTCCAGGCGGCGACCACTGTTTGTGCTGAGTCGGTTGTATTTGGCGTTATGAATTTCTTTCATCGAGTCTTGCTGACCTGTAGTCGAAGCTGGAAATATGAATGAACGGGCAGCTTCCAGGGAAGTGGAATAACGACACTGCACGAAGGTTGACGTGGCGGATTCTGAAAGCGAACATTTTTTAATTTCTTTTTTCTTGTTTTTTCAGGGCGGCCATCAGGCTCAGGTACAGGCTGTACCAGCGCCATTTGAGCGAGGCACCATAACCGAGTGCAATCTGGGCATAGGTTGCGGCGATAACGTACTCTTTTTCCCGGGCAAAATATTCGGCAAGACTTTTGTAGAGCATCGCCAGGCGGTTTCGGCAAACATCCCTGATTGTGGGGGTCGGCGCTCTTGCCAGGTTTTTCTGGTAGACGCCTATTTGTGACAGACGCTTATGCAGCAAGGTGACAGCCGTTGAGACGCTGTTTCTGGCGACGGCGTCCGGCACGTTGTGGCGCGCAACCTCGCGCGGATTGTAAATAATCAATGACGCAGCGTTCAGCGTTCGCAGATAGAGGTCGACTTCACATTCGTAGCGGATACCTTCATCCATGCCACCGATTTCCTGATACAGCTCGCGGTGGATGATGGTGCAATTCAAGTGTGGAAAACCATTGCAGCTCAGCAGAAACGCCGGTGCTACGCGATAGGTGCCGTGTGCGCCAGCGCTGTCCGCGGGCAACCGTGCCGCGAGGATGCCGAGCCACATCGGCTTTTCGATGGGCTTTCCATCCGCGCAGTAGGCTCTCTGGTTGCTGTAGTACACATCCACGGTTTCGCTTGAAGCCTGCATAACATGCCAGGCCACGGCGAGATGCTCCATGTCTTCCCAGCTGTCGTCGTCGTCGAGGATGCAGAGGTATTGACCGCGTGCCGCTTGGGCGCCGGTATTGATGGAGTAGCTGGGGCCGTGACCATTGGGACGTGCGGGCTGGCAGAACCAGTGAACCCTGGCATCGCAATTGGCTTCGATGGCATGGTAGGCGGGGAGAAATTCCGGCGCGGAGCCATCATTGACAACCAGGATCTCGATATTGCGAAACGATTGGCGGAGCACGGAATCCAGTGCCCGGCGAAACATCTCAGGCCGGTTGCGGGTAGGAATGATGACGGAAAAGACGGGATTTCCTGTGACCGGGATACCTTCGCGGCCATCGACGTGTCGATCATCCGGCATGGTTGCCCCTGATCATGTCGCTGAGTCGTGAAACGGCCCGGTGGATCTGCAGAAAACAGGCGCGGTAGGTGTCTTCGCTCTGGTTGTAGGGGTCTGGAATATCTGTTGCGCCCTGTGCCGAGGTGATGGCTCCGGGCCCCAGCAGAAAGGTCTTGGCGGTCGCCGCAGGGTTGCGGCAGACAAGGTCGTCGAAGTGCTTTTTTTCCATAACGAAAATCACGTCGCTTTCATTCAGCAGCGCGTCGCTGATACAGATGGAATTGCAGTACGAGAGATCAAAACCGCGTTCATGGGCGATTTGACGCATCCTCCAGTCCGCAGGGCGCCCCGCTTGCTGGTGGAATCCGCACGAATGCACACGCGTGGCGCAGTTTGCCGGAAGCATGCTCTTCATGACGATTTCCGCGGCGGGACTGCGGTTGATATTGCCGTGACAAATGAATAGTACTGTGCGCGCCGCGCGAATTTTTTCGCGAACCGTGCCATTGCGCCATAACAGGCGCTGCTGCAGGGCAAAGCGCTTGTCGGCGATGACGCCGGACAAGCGGGTGCCATAACCGGCGGCGAGGCGCCGTATTTCGATCAGGCCGGGCAGGGGATCTGCCAGGCTTTGGGTGTCGAAATGATGGTGAGGTGAAAGCAGGCGCACAAGATCGCGGCGCATGATTTTCCCGTAAGGGGGCGCGGCTGGCGTCTCGGAAGCCAGAGGCTGCTCCCCGTATTTGGCACCGTGCTCTTCGTCTTTAGCGCAGTGCGCGCTGTGTGGGCGGCGCAGCACCATCTCATGCCACATCAGATCGCTGGAGAGGTTGCGGCAATAGACGCCGCGACGGTAAGCGGGGTAAGGGCGCAGGCTGCCGCTGAGAAGCAATTCTGCCAGCATCGCGGGGAAGTCGGCGCCCGCGGCCAGAGCGAGGGGCAGAGACCCCCAAAAGCGACCGTTGATTTCCATCAGGCAATAGCGCCCGGTGTCGGGTTGCCATTTGAACTCCACCATGGCGACGCCGGTCCAGCGCAGCGCGCCAATCAACGTCTCCGCCGCCCCGAGCAGTACGGGTTCGATATCGCTGCTGACCCGGAAACTGCTGCCGCCGCCAGTCAGGGGAACTTCGTGCAGACGGATATGCTGAAACGAATAGAGAATTTCGCCGTCCCTGGCGATCAGTTCGATGCCAGCGCCTGTGCCGTGAAAATAATTCTGCAAAATCACTGGCGAGTGTTTCAGGCAATGCTCGCATTGGACGCGAAGTTCGCGCTCGTTGTAGGCGTAGCTGACGTTGCGTTTGCTGTACCCATTCGCCCCCTGGGCGACCGAATGACTCGGCTTGATGACCACGGGATAGGCCAGCTCGTCCTTGTGGATGTCGAGTTGCTCAAGGCCTGTGAGGCATAAGCTGTGAGGCGTGGCTACGCCCAGGCGTTGCGCAAGATCGAAGGTTTTTTTCTTGTCGAGAACCTGGTCGAGGCTCTGTGCATCCGCCATGGCGACAGGAGCGCCAGCAAAGCGGTGGCGCTGGCTGGACAGGGGTACCAACGTGCGCTCCGTGACAGGAATTACCAGGTCGTAGGATTCCTCAGCGAGAAGACCTTCGAGCCATTCGAGAAAGTGTTCAGGTTGCAGGAGGGCGTCAGGATACCTGAAACACCGGCGCACACCGTGGGAGTAGGAGGCAATGGGGGCCGAAGCCGCGCTTG
This sequence comes from uncultured Porticoccaceae bacterium, assembly GCA_964469165.1. Classification (GTDB taxonomy): domain Bacteria; phylum Pseudomonadota; class Gammaproteobacteria; order Pseudomonadales; family Porticoccaceae; genus CAYXXZ01. The sequence continues at coordinate 8,687 of CAYXXZ010000002.1, read as the reverse complement.
CGACATCGACCAGCTGGTGTTGTTTTACCAATGAACGAACGACAGCAAGCGCCGGCACGGTATCCGCGTCCAGAACGAGGGTGCGGATGGGCTTGGTTGTCATGTCGGCCCCTGTTCGATTTGCTATCTCCGGTTGCCGCACATTAAGGGACAGAGGTGGTTGTCGTCTGTGTGATAGAGCACATATCGACACAAAGTCGCAAGGGGAGGTCTCCGGTAACGGATGCTCGCACTCATATGGCGCGCTCCGTTTTATGTGTGACTATGTGTGACAGCGCACGGAACCCGCTTTGCAATGGTACTTTAGTTAAACTATAAAATTTTTATCAAGTTGAGTGATATAAGATGATTCTCGTCGATACGGATGTGGAGCGTCCATGTACGTACAACGAAGGGAGGCTCCAGTGATAACCATGACTGCGCCGACTGCATCCGAGCACAATCTGTTGTTGAACGCATTGCCCGATGACGCGCGCCAGCGTCTTCTCCCCTATCTGGAATTGGTATACGTACCGCGCGGCAAAACGATCCATGAAGCTGGCGAGAAGTTGCGCTACGCCTATTTCCCCATCGATGCGATAGTGGCTCTGTTGAACACGACAGAGGTTGGAGTAAGCACGGAAATTTCCATGGTGGGCAATGAGGGAATGGTGGGTGTTTCCATATTCACGGGCGGGCATGCCACTCTCAGCAGGGCTGTCGTGCAGCAGGGCGGAAATATGTACCGTCTTTTGTCGAAACGGCTCACCGATGAATTCGATCGTCACGGAGACCTGCTGGCACTATTGCTGCGCTACACCTGGACCCTGATGATCCAGGTCGGGCAGACCGCCATGTGCAACCGTTACCACACCATAGACCAACAGTTGTGCCGCTTGGTGCTGCAGTCGCTTGATCGCCTGCGTGGCGACGAACTAATGATAACCCAGGAGCATATCGCGGCCATGCTCGGCGTGCGCCGGGAGAGCATCACCGAAGCGGTGGGCAGGATGAAGCAGCTTGGCCTCATTCAGTGCCATCGCGGCAAGGTGAAGGTGCTGAACCGGCCCGGTATCGAGGCCCGGTGCTGCGAGTGCTATGCCGTCATCACAACAGAATGCGATCATGTTTTGCGCGAATCTCGTCAAGTCGGCTATCCCGTGCCGGGAGTAGGAGTACACCTCTGCTCCGGCGGATTGGAGGTCAAGTACCCCCACACTTACGCGCGGCGATAAAAGGCAGTATTGCCATTCCAATAACAGGATGCCGGGAGAACGGCGTGTGATGACAGGGTCGTCGGAAATTTAAACTACAGCCTGCGTACGACAGGGCGAACCGTACGCTCAAGGTAGAGCTTGGCGATGTCTTGTAGGAGCCTGCCTGCAGGCGACACAACCATCGGGACGCACGGCATACGGTCGCCTGCAGGCAGGCTCCTACACGAGTATGGATAGTGCATCGGCACTAAAAGGTCGTTAACAAACTGTTGGAGCCCCACGACAACTCGTAGTCCAGCCTTCCTGCTTGTGAGTATTTGTTACTGCGACGTTTCAAGGCTGTTTATTTGTACAACCCAGGGCTCATGCCAAGGATGTTGGCGGCCCGAACACATGGAGAGTGCGGTCAGGATAAAAATGTTCTCCTTTGCGAGACTTGTCTATGATCCAGTCCATCCGTTCCAGCCAGGGGGAGGTTCATAATCGCCTCCTGGCCAGTCTCTCCACCGATATCCAGAATCGCTTGTTGCCATATCTCGAACTGATCGTTCTTCCGCTTGGCAAAGTCATCTATGAGCCGGGAGAAACATTGCGTCATGTCTATTTTCCCATCGATTCAATAGTCTCTTTGTTATATGTGATGGAAAATGGCGCCTCGGGCGAAATTGCCGTGGTGGGTAACGATGGAATCGTCGGTTTTTTTCTGGTCATAGGTGGCGACAGGGCACCAAGCAGAGCCGTTGTGCAGGCCGCTGGTGCAGCCTATCGCTTGCCGGGGCCGAGGATCAAGGAAGAATTCAATCGCCATGGTGAGCTGATGGCGCTCATGCTGCGCTACACCCAGGCGATGATCACACAGATGGCCCAGACCGCGGTCTGCAATCGCCACCACCCGATTGATCAGCAATTGTGTCGGTGGCTGCTGCTGTCACTGGATCGGGTATCCGGAAATGAGCTGAAAATGACGCAGGAGCTGATTGCCAATATGCTGGGTGTGCGCCGCGAGGGCGTTACCGAAGCCGCGGGAAAATTGCGAAAGGCCGGCGTCATCGAATACAACCGGGGCAGGATCAGGGTGCTGGACCGGGCCAGGCTCGAAGAACTCAGCTGTGAGTGCTACCAGGTTGTCAAGAAAGAGAGCGAGCGTCTGGTGCCCGAGCTTGTCGCTCCCAGACCCTGTCCGCCGAGGGGCTTTTGAGTTTCACGTTGCAGGTTGCACGTTTCACGCGAACTGCGCGCTGCAACAACCATACTGCGAGGCACGGATAGTGCGTCGACGTGGCGACTTACACGGCAACGTCGACTCTCCCTCGGGGTTTTCCCTGTCGAAATGCTGTGCAAATTCATGCTGACAGATACATCAAAAATTTTGATATATCTGATCTGAATTGTGCCCTTATACTTTTGTCGTGACGCTGTATGATCCCTGTATCACTTGGATCACAGCTGTTTTCATATCGCTGTAGAATTCACCAATATTCTTGGAATTCTGGCTTGCGCTACTGTTTTGGCGCTTTCCCGATCGTGATGCATTGCGTCGCACGCGGTGTCGTGCGCGTATCATTGAATGAATCAAGGAGCAATTTCCATGAAGAATGTTTTTTCCGGTATCGCGCTGGGTGGCTTGCTGGCTTTGTCGGGTGCGCTTCATGCTGCCGACTACGTCATCGACAAGGAAGGCCAGCATGCCTTCATCAACTTCAAGACCGGGCATATGGGGTTCAGTATGCTGCATGGTCGCTTCAATGATTTCGACGGCAGTTTTACCTGGGATGCAGACAGGCCGGAACAAAGCAAGATCGCGGTGACCATCAACACCGCCAGCGTCGACTCCAATCACGCGGCGCGCGATGAGCATTTGCGCAGCGCCGACTTCCTCAATGTCGCCGAGCATCCCCAGGCCAGTTTTGTTTCCACCCACGTGGAGACGACGGGCGAGGAAACCCTCAGGGTGAGCGGCGACTTTACGTTCAACGGCGTTACCAGGCCGGTGGTGATCGACGCGCGCTTCGTCGGCGAGGGCGACGACCCCTGGGGTGGCTACCGGGCCGGTTTCGAGGGAACCACCAGCATCAAGCTGGCTGACTACGATGTGTCGATGGACCTGGGCCCGGCCTCCGCGGTAGTGGAGCTGAGCTTGACCATTGAGGGTATTCGCAAGTAAGACGTGGGTGGGATCTGACAGCCCTGCCCGATACCGTAGGGGCAATTCATGAATTGCCCCTACGCGCGCAGGGAAAACGCCATGGCCGCTATCGGCGTCGCCGAGCTAGAAGAATTGCCCCTACACGAGAAGGGAAAACAACGCAGGGCTATCGGCTGGCCACAAAAGACAAACCGGAGGACACGCCATGATCGAACATCGTCCCTTCAGCACCCTTGGGGGAGGTAGCCACGGCTGGCTCGACACCAGGCATCATTTTTCTTTCGCCGGTTACCACGACCCAGAGCGCATCCACTGGGGCGCCTTGCGGGTCTGGAATGACGATGTGATCCAGCCCCGATCGGGATTTCCGCCGCATTCCCACGCCGACATGGAGATCATCACCTACGTTCGCGAGGGCGCGATCACCCACCAGGACAGCCTGGGCAACCGGGGGCGAACGGAAGCGGGGGATGTTCAGGTGATGAGCGCCGGTACCGGTATTCGCCATGCCGAATACAACCTCGAACCAGGTATTACCCGTATCTTTCAGGTATGGATTTTGCCGAGCCAGCGCGGCGGCGCGCCGTCGTGGGGCACCAAGCCCTTTCCCAAGGGCGAGCGTTCGGGGCACTTCGTGGTGCTCGCCAGCGGCATCGACGGGGATGATGACGCCCTGCCGATCCGCGCCGACGCAAGAGTGCTTGGCGCTACCCTGAAAGCGGGTGAGGAGACCGAGTACCATTTCACCGCAACGGGCCGCCTCGGCTATCTGGTTCCGGCCAGGGGCAAGGTGAGCGTCGATGGTGTCGCGCTCGGTGCGGGCGATGGCGCAGCAATCAGTAACGTTGAGAGCATTCGGGTGAGGGCGATCGAGAATGCGGAGCTGGTGCTGGTCGATGTCGCGGGCTGATGATTGTCATACCGTAGGGGCAATTCATGAATTGCCCCTACACACGCAGGGAAAACCCGGGCTCCGCCAGGGTTCAACTTGGAGCTTTCAGCTGGATTCAGTCCGCGTTTGCGGTACTCGGCGTGAGTTGCTGCGCCCCTGCCTGTTGATTGCCACTGCAATACCGTAGGGGCAATTCATGAATTGCCCCTACACGCGCAGGAAAAACTGGGCTCTACCAGAGTTCAACTTGGAGCTTTCAGCTGGATTCAGTCCGCGTCTGCGGTACTCGGCGTGAGTTGCTGCGCCCCTGCCTGTTGATTGTCACTGCATACCGTAGGGGCAATTCATGAATTGCCCCTACACGCGCAGGAAAAACTGGGCTCTACCAGAGTTCAACTTGGAGCTTTCAGCTGGATTCAGTCCGCGTCTGCGGTACTCGGCGTGAGTTGCTGCGCCCCTGCCTGTTGATTGTCACTGCATACCGTAGGGGCAATTCATGAATTGCCCCTACACGCGCAGGAAAAACTGGGCCCTACCAGAGTTCAACTTGGAGCTTTCAGCTGTATTCAGTCCGCGTCTGGGGTACTCGACGTGAGTTGCTGCGCCCCTGCCTGTTGATTGCCACTGCAATACCGTAGGGGCAATTCATGAATTGCCCCTACACGCGCAGGAAAACCCGGGCTCCGCCAGGGTTCAACTTGGAGCTTTCAGCTGGATTCAGTCCGCGTCTGCGGTACTCGGCGTGAGTTTCAGCAGCCAGCCAGCGCCGCCGCGGGTACCGTCTTCCAGCAACCAGATTGCGCCATCGGGGCCCTGTTCGACTTCGCGGATACGGCGTTGCATATCGAAGCGTTCGGCCTCGCGCGCGGTCTCTCCGTCGAACGCCACCCGGACCAGTGACATCGATGACAGGCCGCCGATGAAGCCGCTGCCGTTCCATGCCGGGAACAGGTCCGCGTCGTAGATGATGAAGCTCGCCGGGGAAATGACCGGCGTCCAGGTGATGACCGGGGCGCGGAATTCCGGGTGGGTGTCGTGGTTGGGAATCGGCGTGCCGTCGTAGTGGTTGCCGTTGGAAACCACCGGATAGCCGTAGTTCTCGCCCTTGACGATCAGATTGAGCTCGTCGCCGCCCGCCGGACCCATCTCATGCGCCCACAGGCGACCAGCGTCGTCGAAGGCCATGCCGAGGATGTTGCGGTGCCCCAGCGTCCACACTTGTGCGGCTACCTCGCCCTGATCGGCGAAAGGATTGTCGGCGGCGGGGGTGCCGTCGTCGTTGAGGCGCAGGATCTTGCCGAGGTTGCTGGCCATGTCCTGGGCGGGCTCGAACTCCTTGCGCTCGCTGGAGCTTATCCACAGTTTGCCCTCGGCGTCGAAGGCGATGCGGTAACCGAAGTGGCCGTCACCACTTTGTTTAGGCGTCTGGCGCCAGATGACCTGGAGGTCTTCCAGGGCGCCGCCGCCGGCATCGTCGAGTACCAGCCTGGCCCGCGCCACGGCGGCGCCGAGACCGCTGTCGTCGCGTTCCACGAAGCTGATGTAGACCAGATCGTTGCTCGCATATTGCGGGTGCAGCACCACGTCGCCAAGGCCGCCCTGCGCCACATGGGTCACCTCCGGCACGCCGCTGATCGCACCTTTGGCATCGTTGGCGGGATCGTAGAGGTGCAGGGTGCCGGCCATTTCGGTCACCAGCAGGCGGCCGTCGGGCAGAAAGCTCATGGCCCAGGGTGAAGAGAATTTGCTGACTTCGGCAACCGCGAATGACGCGCTCTCGGCGGTGGCGGGCGTTGCCGCGTCGCTCTCTGGCTCGGTCCGGGTCGCCGTTGGCGCGTCCGGGAGGCTGACGGCATCGCCGTCCGCAGGGTTGCCGCAAGCCGAAAGGAGGGCAGTGGCTATGGCGGCGGTCAGCAAGTGGCGGGATTTCTTCATGATCGAACCTCTGGCATCTTGATGGACATCAAGCATAGCACCCCTGTATCTGTGGGGGGACTTCACAGCGGCGGTTTCATGAAGTGGCTGCGCCGGTTTGGCGCAACGCGCCGGATCACTCCGACGCGGAGTGGACGGTCACCTCGGCGATGAGCTTTTTGAACTGCAGCCGCCAGGCATTTTCATAGCTGTCGGACCACTCGCCGCCCAGCACGTCCTTGAGCGCCAGAATGAGCGCTTCGAAATAGGCTCGATACATACTCGGCGTGACGCCGAGGTCATCGTGCAGCGGAATGTCGTAATCGCGGAATTCGGGAATTTTTTCCTCGCCCTGGGCGCAGGACATGATGAGCTCGAGGACCTTGCTCAGCATGAGGCCCTGTTGCGAGCTCGGTATTCCGTCAAACACGTCCGCCGCATCGGGCGACATGCTGAACAGATGGCGATAAACCGATGGCGTAAGATCGACATCCTTTTCCGCGACCAGGTTCAGAGACTCCTCGACCAGCATCTGTTGATCGTTTGACACCATGTCCATGAATGACCTCAATCAGTAACTCGTTATTCAGGGCTATGATACCAGTATTCGCCGTGCTCCTGATGCCGCTGCTGCGCGCGGCGGTACGAGCCCTGCGCCGATCATCGTGCAGGGCCGGTCGCACAGCAAACCCTTGCTACCAGTGCCATATCTGGTCGGCCTGTTCGTACAGGTCGGGCAGCGAATCGCGCGACACGGGCTCGACTTTCTCCCGGAGTGGCAGACGCGCCAGACCACGCTCTTCCAGGTCGTCCCGCACCACAAAAACCGGTACACCGCTGTTCACCAGGTTGCTGATGTCGCGGGGGATTTCCGACGGCTGTTGCTGTTGCCAGGCACCCAGTCCGAGTGCCGGCTGGCGCTCGTTGAGCACAGCGTAGTGGACGCCGTGACCGCTGAGCAACACCATCAGGTCGCCGCCCGCGCCGCGCATGGACTGGGTCAGCCACAGGATGGTGTCGTCCTGTTCCTCGGTAGTGGTGCGAAATGCCTGGTCGATCACCTGCAGAACTTTCATAGCGATTACCTCGTGCCGATGGTGAGAGTGTTGAAGGCGTCGCTGGCGAAGCGCCACAGGTCCGGCGGACCGCCGCGGCCGCAGCCGTCGATCACTTCGTTGACGCCGCGCTCGTCGACGCACAGTCCGCAATTGATCCACTCGAAACGCAGGTTCTTGTCCGCGGCCTTTTGCTGCAGGGCGGCGATCCACTCGCGGGTGAGGGGGTGGGCTTCCTCTTCGTCGTTGCGGCCGTGCACCGAGTTGCCGTGGGTCTGCTGAAGGGCGAAGGCCAGCGCGACGGCGCCTTCGTAGGCAAACACGCGCACGTTGGCGCCCTTGTCCAGGGTGGCATCGAGAAGCCGGAAAAATGTCACAGTGCGTTCACTCTCGAACGGTGGATCCATAAAGGCGAAGGTCAGGGTTTTTGTCTCGGTCATGATTGTTCCTGGTGTTACTTCATCGATCTAATGAGATTCAACTAGTGGGCAATTCATGAAATCGGCTTGTCCGATTCGCGCAAACCGGCTTTATCGGTTCGCGCAATTGCCCCTCCGGGTGAGCTGGCAGGCGTTATTAATTCCAGATCACCTTGTGACCCGCGAGCATGGCGTCGATGGCGTCGCTGACATCGCCGATACGCACGGCGTCCTTGAGGGTGTCCTCATCCAGTTCCCGCTGCTGCATGGAAAAGGCGTCGGCCACGACGCGAACTTTCGATGCCAGCAGTTCCTCGAACGGTGCGGAGCGGGCGTCGAGGCGGGCAGGTGTGACGCCGTTCTGCACCAGCAACAGCGTTACGTTGTGGCCGGCGCTGGCAAGCTGGCAGGCCAATTGGTACTGGTGACCGACGCGAGCCTCGGTATAGGGGTCCTGGCTCTGAATGAAGAAATAGTCAGACATGTGTGTCTCCTCGGGCGATGGTGAGGGGTGTCTCGGGGTTGTCCAGCAGATGCTTGCGCAGCAGGAAGTCACCGAAATGCTCGTGGGTCTTGCGCTGGCGGGCAAAGCGTTCCAGCAAGGTGTCGAGTGTGGCCATGATGGCGTCCTCGTCGAGATTGCTGGCGTAGAGCCGGGCCAGGCGGTCGCCGTGATAGGCGCCACCCAGGTAAAGGTTGTAGATCCCCGGCGCGCGGCCGGTGAGGGCGATCTCCGCCAGATAGGGGCGGGCGCAGCCATTGGGGCAGCCGGTGATGCGCAGCGTGATGGGGATGGATTCGATGCCGTGGCGATACTTGATGGTCTCGAACAGATCGAGCAGGCGCGGCGTGTAGCGCTCGGCTTCCGCCATCGCCAGCCCGCAGGTGGGCAGTGCCACGCAACTGAGGGTGTGCGCGGCCTGGCTGTCCGGGTCGAGACGCCAGTCGAGGTCGAGATCCGCCAGGCGCCAGGCAATCTGTTCGCGTTCGAAATCGCCGATGTTGATCAATTGCAGGTTCTGGTTGGTGGTCAGGCGGATATCGCCGCCGTACTGCTGGAAGAAG
>CAYXXZ010000001.1:0-140553 GCA_964469165.1 uncultured Porticoccaceae bacterium | reverse complement strand
AACTGTGAACTGTGAACTGTGAACTGTGAACTGTGAACTGTGAACTGTGAACTGGAAAACAGCGGAAATGACCCAGTTGAATTTCTCCGGCAAAGTCGCCCTCATTACCGGTGCTGGCAGTGGCCTCGGTCGGGAGTATGCGAAACTGCTCGCAGCCCGTGGCGCCTCGGTGGTCGTCAACGATCCGGCGTCCAGAGACGAGAGCGGGCGCAGTGTTTTCCTCGCCGATGAATGTGCCGACGAAATCCGCCGATCAGGTGGCGCAGCTCTTGCCAATCATGGCTCCGTGACGGATATGGCCGGGGTCGAGGCCATGGTAGAAGCGACGCTCCACAAATTTGGCGGGTTGGATATCCTTATCAATAACGCAGGTATTTCTGCAAACACACCGTTCGAGAACGCCGGCCTGGAAGAATACGAAAGACTGATGGACGTGCATTTCTACGGCACGGTGCGGGTTACCAAGGCGGCGTGGCCGGCGCTCAGTAAGTCCGCCAATGGCCGCATCGTCAATACCCTGTCTTCCGGTATTCTCGGCATGCCGGGAAAAACGGCCTATGGCGCCGCCAAGGGCGCAATAATGGCTTTCACCAAATCGCTGACGGCCGAGACCGCGAACACCTCCATCGCCATCAATGCCATCGTGCCCGGCGCCGCGACCAATATGACCATGACCAGCGGCCACGATGAAGCCTTCAGGAGCTGGATCGAAAAAACGTTGCCAGCCTCGGCGGTCGCGCCGGTAGTGGCATATCTCGCACACGAAAGCTGTACGTTGCGAGGTGAAGTTCTTTCCGCTTCGGGTGGCGCCGTGGCGCGTTACCTGATCGGTGAAACCGAGGGCATCCGTTCTGAAAACTTGTCTATCGAACATGTGGCGAGGGAGTTGGACGCAATCATGGAACCCGCGAGTTTCATTCCCTATGGCAATACCATGGCGTCTGTCGAGCGCACCAAAACCCATCAAAAAGCGGTAAAGCCGCCCAAAAAAAATTGACCTGTGTTTGAAGCGGTACGCTGCTCGGGAAGCAGGTGATCGAGCGATGATGGCGCAGGTTCCCGATCCTACAAAAGGTAGAACGTCATGACCCACCCCGGGGAACCTGCCACTGCAGAAGTGCTGGATGAAAAGCGCCTGACCGCGGTTCAGCTGTGTATTCTGTGTTTTTGTCTGCTGATCATGATGCTCGAAGGAATGGATGTACTCATCATTTCCTTTACTGCGCCGGCTATTTCCGAGGAAATGGCGGTCAGTGCGGAAGCCATGGGTATCGTATTCAGCGCAGCTTTGCTCGGCGGAGCATTCGGCGCACTGTTGGTTGCGCCCCTCGCGGATAAGTACGGGCGGAGACTGCTGGTAGGCTTTTCCCTGTTGTTGACGGGGCTCACCACGCTGGCCGTATACGCGGCGCAGTCGGCACAGCAGGTCGCAGTGCTGCGATTCTTCACAGGCGTTGGCATTGGTACCTTGATTGCCGTACTGCCGGGACTCACGGGGGAATTCAGCCCCGCGCGCTACAGAAACCTTATCCTCGCAGTGCTGATTTCGGGAGCCTCCATAGGCGCGGTCATCGGCGGCACCATCGCCAGCTGGGCTATCCCCCTGTTTGGGTGGCGCAATCTTTATTTCTATACAGGGGCGGTCACTTCCATTGCTGCGCTGCTGTTCTATGTCTTCATACCCGACTCCGTTCAGTACTGCCTGGCGCGGCGCCGTGGCAACGTACTCGAGGATGTCAATCGCACCTTGCGCTACATCGGTCAGCCACCGCTGACGGCTCTGCCGGCGCAGGCCGGTCCGGCGCCGGATGCCGCGGCGGTGAAGGCACTTCTCACGCCGGCGCGGCGCAGAGTGACGTTGTCTGCCTGGGCTTGTTACTTCGTTACCTATGCGGCACTGTATTTCGCCAACAGCTGGCTACCCAAACTGCTGACGGATACTGGTATTTCGTCCCCGTTGGCCATCAATGCCGTTGTCATCATGAATACCGGTGGTTTGGTCGGCACTCTGGTCCTCGGCCTTATGTCGCGTTGGTATGTGCTCAACAGGCTGGTTTCCTGGGCTTTCGTGACGGCGGCGGCTTCGGGTTTGGCATTGAGCCTGCTGATGCATCGCGCCGACGATGGGCTGGTCATATGGATATGGCTGCTATCCTTCACGCTTGGCTTCAGTCTGTTGGGCGCATCGAGCAACCTCTATACTATCGCTCTGAAGATCTATCCGACACAAATTCGGGTGACAGGCCTCGGCTGGTGTCTGGGTGTCGGGCGCATCGGCTCCATCATCAGTCCTGCGGCTGCGGGCGTGATGATTGGCCTGGGCATGCATGCAGCGAATGTTCTTGCCGTTTTCACTATAATCGTCGTGTTCAGCGCAATCCTGGTGAAAAGAGTTCCCTTTCGGGAAATGACTTAGGAGCTGTAGCCATAAGCTTTAGGTTTGACGTTGCTGGACTCATGTTGTGCCAGGGTTCTTGCTTAAAGCTTATGGCATTACAGCTAATGACTACAGCTCTGACTACAGGAAAGCTCCTGTGAGAAACCGGTTTTTTTATTGGAAGAATTTATGAACTACCACAAGCGACGAGCGCAAAAATCCCGCGAAGCGTTGCTCGCAGCGGCCGAATCGGCATTTCTTGAGAATGGCTACAGCGACACGAGCATCGATGTCATTCTGCAAGCGTCGGGAGTTTCACGGCAGACACTGTTTTCGCACTTCGGCAGCAAGGAAAACCTCTTCCTGGAAATGTGCAACACCATGTTTCTTCGGGAGCTGCCCGAGCTGCAACCGAGCGTCGATTATTTTTCCGGTCTGGTAGACTTTTTGTTCACCTACTCATCTGTGGTAATGCGCGACAGGAACGTCGCGTCGTTGCGCCTCGCCATTACAGAGTCCAGAAAATTTCCCGAACTTTCCTTCAACCGCTACAAGCAGGGCTCGTCGAAAATGATCGCCATGCTTCATGAGTACCTGAAAGAAGGGATGACAAAAGGTCTGATAAGAGAGTGCGATAGTATCGTGCTCACCGAGCAGCTTCTGATGTCCACACTTGGCTACCGTCAATACCGTGCCCTGCTTGGCAACAGCGACAATCCCGCTTCGGCGGAACAGTATATAAAGACAGCGCTGCTCGGGGTGGTCACAACCAAGGGAAAGAACCGGCTGAAAAAAATTCCCCTCTTCGCTGATCTGTAGGAGCCTGCCTGCAGGCGACCACACATCGGCAGTGTCGCCTGCAGGCAGGCTCCTACAGGTCCAGCAGAGTGCGCAGGGTATCGGTCCATTCCACGCCTTCCATATAGGAAGTGCTGGCAAGCAGGTAGTCCTGGTGCTCGCCGGTAATATAGCCCTTGATGGAAAGAGCGGATGCGCACATCGCCTTGAAAAGATAGCCCCAGATGTGGAACAGACGCAACGACTGGTCGGAAATGGCGGCGCCACCATGCGAGCGATAGATATCGAGGAATTCTTCCCATTCCATCAATTGTTCGATATCACCACGGCAATAGGACAGGTCTTCCGCCGGGTGACCGAGATGTGAGCGCTCCCAGTCAAGCAGCGCCGAGACATTGCCTCCCTCGAAAAGGATGTTGCGGAAATCCAGATCGCCATGTATCAGGCAAGTGATATCTTCCAGGTGTTCAATGTTTTCGAGCACCCACAGAAAGCCTGTCTCGATGGTCAGGTTGGGATCGACGCGGTTTTCTTTCCATTGATTGTAGTAGCGTTCGATATGTTTGCGCAGTGCTTGTGATGGATCAGCACCCGCCTGATCCGGACGCACGACTTTTCGGATGTCGATGCTATGAACGGCTGCCAGGTGCCTGGCAATTTGCGCGCCTATGCGGCGCCCATCGCCGATGACTTCATTGCGGTTGGTGCCCGGCAACACCGCTTTGCCCGCCAGCTTCTCCATGATCAGAAAAGGGCTGCCCAGGGCCTTGCCAGTGGGCTCTACGGCCAGGGCTCTGGGAACGGGAATACCCTCGTTGCGCAGGGTGTTGAGCAGCGAAAATTCGTATTCCAGGGACAGCAGAGGATTGGCGTTGTAGTTTCTGAGTTTGCGCATTACCACGGACGAGGGCCAGCCAGGCTGGCCGGCTACGTCAAAGAAAATGATGTCCTTGGTATTTATACCTACCAGGCGGCTGATGTTGCTGACTTCCGCGCTGGAGGAGTCGTCGAGACCGCGCAGATAGCTTTCCAGCTCCTCCGTGGTGGGAAGCGGTGGTGTTTTCTGCGCTGTGAGCAGATGACGTTCCTCGCGAGTCCTGGTGTCAGCGGCTGCCTGTTTGCTGGCCGAGCGGATGCTGTCTTCCAGCGCACGCGCGCGAGCAAAAATTACCTGCTTCTGCTCGGTATTGGCGCTACTGGCGATGGCCTGCAAGCCCTTGGTCAAGGCCTCGCTGAGTTGATCGTAACGCTGGATATCGGGCTCCGTGACTGCCGTATTATCTTCATCCGCGTCGCTACTCAGTCTTGTCGAAGCGCTCGCAATGGCCTCGATATCCTTCACAAGTGCAAGCTGCTCTTTTTCAACGTTGCGTACCAGCGTCGGCAGCGTGTCGAAACGCAGACTCATCTGGACCAAGCCTTCGGCAATCCGCTGCAATGTGAACGTCGCGACGGGGTCCGTCACATTGCCATTTTCGAGCAGCGACAGCAGCGCGCGACGTACGGCGATCAGGTAGATTCCGGGGTCTGGTTGCATTGTGGGAATTCCTTTTTGATAAAAGTCAGTAGTACAGGTTATGGATGCAGGCCGATCCATGCCAGAAAAGCTGTGTCACAGCTGCTGCCTATTCCGTCGGATGCCGATGTTTAACGTTTCTCTGCATACTCAAATGCCTCTTTCGGTAACACGGTATTGACAAGCAAGACTAGTGGGTCTATGTTTCACATCCTAGACTATTCGGTACGGTATAAGCAAATAATAGCGGACCACCGCCGAGAAATAAAAGCGAACGGCTTTCGTGATTCCTGAGGGGTTGATTCAATGAATAGAAATACACATAAAAGCGCATACAAAAGTCCGCTGATACTCAAAAGCTGTGCCGCAGCGGTGCTGGGAGTGGCTGGTGCCTCCATGCTTCCTGCGCACACGTTGGCGCAGTCGGCACAGCCGCGGGCACTGGAGGAAATTGTCGTGACCGCGCAGCGCCGCGAGCAGACCCTGCAGGATGTGCCCATCGCCATCACCGCCATTACCGCCGACGCCATGGAGCGACGTGGCATCCAGGGCAACGAGGAGTTGGTTCAGCTTGCTCCGGCCCTGAATATCGGTCGCTCCGGCTCAACGCCGCTGCTTTACTTGCGCGGTATCGGCAACCAGTCCGGTTCGCCGGGTTCGGAGCCCAGTGTACCTTTGTATATCGACGGCGTTTATGTACTCGGGCAGACGGTCACACTGTTCTCGTTCAACAATATCGAGCGTGTGGAAGTACTTCGCGGGCCGCAGGGCACCCTGTTTGGGCGCAATGCCACGGGCGGCTTGATGCACGTAATCACACGCAAGCCCAGCTTTGAGCCTCAAGCTGAACTGACCCTTGGGTATGGTAACTACAATACTTTGGAGGGCAATTTCTACGGCTCTACAGGTTTGACGGACAACGTGGCCATCGACCTGGCGGCGTTCTATACGGATCGTGGAGAGGGGTTCGGAAACAACGTCGTCACCGGTAATGAGGTCGGCCTTTCCAAGGAGTATGCCCTGCGCTCAAAGCTTCTGATCCAGCCGGGCGACAACACTGAGATCACCCTGGCCGGCGACTATGTTCGGGTTGATAGCGATATCGGTTTGGTGCGGCAGTTCTATCCCGGCACAATAGCCCTCGACGGCGTAACGCGGCGCATGAGCAATGAGCATGACATCCAGCACAGTTTCGATCCGTTCTCGATAACGCACCGTGGCAGCGGCGCCTTGACCATCAACCATGAGTTTTCGGGGTTGAAGTTCGTCAGCATCAGCGCCTACCAGGAGAACAGTAACCGCTGGGTGTTGGATCTCGACGGCACTGCGGCAGGGATCGTCCACGCCTCCACAGAAGATCTGAATACCGGCTGGACGCAGGAGTTCCAGCTGCAGAATGCGGAGCCCGGCAAGTTGGATTGGGTGCTGGGAGCCTACTTCCTCGACTCTACGATTGAGTTGAAATATCAGACCATAACGGGCCTTGCCGCGGGGCCAGCCGTATTCCTGCGCCGTCAGGGTGAAGTGGACACGGAATCCATGTCGTTCTTTGCGCAAGGCACCTATGAGCTGCTGCAAGACACCAACCTGACATTGGGTGTGCGCTGGACCAAGGATGAAAAATCACTGGACCAGACGACCACCACAGCCTTCGGCACCGGCGCGCCTTTCACAAGCAAGCTGGACGACGACCAGATCACCTATCGTATCGCCCTCGATCACCAGCTGACCGAGGACCTCATGCTGTACGGTACCATCAGCCGCGGCTACAAGAGTGGCGAGTTCAACCTGACGACACAGGGCAACCCTCCCATCGAAGCAGAAATTCTTGACGCCTATGAAGTTGGTATCAAATCGCAATTGCTGGACAATCGCCTGCGTCTCAACCTGAGTGCGTTTTATTATGAGTTCGATGACCTTCAGCTGTCTCAGCAGCTGGGAGCTTCAACCCTGATCCTCAATGCGACCAGTGCCAAGTTTCAGGGCGCCGAGTTCGATTTCGAGATGGTCGTTACCGACCATCTGACGGTTTCGGGTGGCGCCGCCTTCACGGACGGCGAGTACAAGGATTTCCCTGGTGCACCCATGTCGTTCAATGAACCCTACAGCTGTGCGCTCGGCGGCCCTGGCCCCGGTGATCCGAACTTCGGCAACCAGCAGTGTTTCGGCAATGCCAAGGGCAATGAAACCGTGCGCACACCGCCAGTTACCGCAAACCTGGGTATCAGTTACGAAATACCTTTCCTGGAAGGTCAGCTCGGCTTGGCCACCTCGCTTTATTACACGGATCGGTTCTTCTACGAGGTGGATAATCGCCTGAAGGAAGACGCCTACACGATAGTCAACGCCGAAGTGCGCTGGGAAAACGCCGCGGAGAATTTCATTCTCAAGGGGTGGTCGAAAAACCTGTTCGACAAGGAGTATGCCATGGGCGCCAGCGCATCCACCGCAGACCAGTACCTGCCCGCCAATCCTCGCACCTTTGGCGTTTCGGCAACGTTCAGATACTGATGCGAAACGAAGCTCTTCCCCTGCAGTGAGCAGTTGAGGCCGGTGCTTGCGCTGGCCTTTTTTATATTCTCCGAAAAACCGGAACTGTAACCGGAAGCCTGAATCCCGACGGTTGCGTATGTGAGTCGGCACAAAACGAAATGGTTGATCGCGCGAAGAAGGTGAAATATGACGCGTCTCAGTGGCAAGAGTGCTGTAGTAACAGGTGCTGGCAAGGGCATCGGTTTGGGGATTGCCCGACGCTTTGCAGCAGAGGGTGCGCGGGTTCTGCTTGTCGATATCGACCGCGATGCGCTTGCCGGAGCCGCCAGTGAGCTGGGCCAGCCAAGCCTCTGTATCGATGTCAGTGACAAGGCGCAGGTGGAGCAACTGATCGCCGAGGCTATCGCCGCCTTTGGCTCGCTGGATGTGCTCGTCAACAATGCTGCGATTGCACCTCTCGGTGCCACCCTCGACGTCGATGAAGCGTCCTTCGACAAGGTGATGGCGGTCAATCTCAAGTCAGTGCTGTTCGGCATCCAGGCGGCCGCTCCGCACATGATTGCGCGCGGTAGTGGTTCGATCATCAACATCGCTTCTGTGGCGGCAAAAATAGCCACTCCCGGTGCGGTCGCCTACTGCGTTTCCAAGGCGGCGGTTGTGCAGCTGACCAATGCCGCGGCGATTGAGCTCGCTCCGATGGGTGTGCGAGTCAATGCTATCGGTCCCGGTACCATCGAGACGGAAATGTCGGCGTCCGTGTACGACTCGCCGCAGAAGCGCGCCGTCAACCTCAGTCGTATCCCCATGGGGCGTCCTGGCAATGTCGATGAAATAGCCGGTGTCGCCGTTTTTCTGGCAACGGATGATGCGTCATATGTCACTGGGAAAACGCTGTATGTCGACGGCGGAAAACTCGGACTCAGCAAGAGCCTCGATGTGAACGTAGCCTGAGGAAGGTGGGGTTTATGGCAAGTCGGAGGGCAAGGTAAGCTGTAAGCCATAAGCTTTAAGTAGAAGCTCTGAAAGCATGAGTTCTACCAGAGTTTAACTTAGAGCTTGCAGCTTATAGCTCAACAACAGCCGGTAACTCAATTTCCCGCTTATCAGTAGTGCCCCTAAAGCGCGAACACATGCACGGGTATATTGAATATACTGTATGGTTTAGTTTAGGATCTGCCTGCATAGAGAGACTGAAGAGCCATGGCTCTCGGTCGCGCGGATAATACGATGATAAAGGCTGCTCTGAAGATGATCACAGACAACTCATTTTTCAGGAAATTGGCAGGACAAATTTCCAGGTTCGGTCGGCTGATCACTGGCTCTTCCCAATTTATTTTTTATTCTCCCGCAGGACGAGCAGCCTCGCCCTACCCCATTCAATGACAACCTATTCGGAAGAATCATGACACAGCTGGAACAAATGCCCCGACCCTTGCTCGGCGAAGCGGAGCAGCAATGCACAGCCTCACTGAAGGCTATCTATAGTGCCGTTGGCGAACAGAAAATTCTCGATGTGCCTGCGCAACGGGCAATGTTTCGCTCTGCTGGCGCTCAGGGATTGCTCGCTCCGCGTGCAGGGCTGAGTTTGCTCGATGACAGAAGTCAACTGGTGCGGATGATACTCGCGCATGAAGTTCACACTACCCATGTCGGCAATGCACTGCCTCTGCTGAACAATGCTTTGACGGTGGATCTCGTTACCCGGCTTGGCTCGGAGCAGCAGAAGCAGGATTGGTTACCCCGCATGAGTAGTGGTGAGCTATCAGTGGGGCTGGCCTTGATCGAGTCGGGAGCAAACCTGAAGCCAGAGGCATTCGCCACAAGCGCTGAGCGAGCCGGAGAGGATTATATAATTCGCGGAGAAAAAACAGGGATTTACAATAGCGATACGATGGACGCCATCGTCGTTGTGGCGAAAGCCAAGGAAAGTAATGAGTTCGGTTTTTTCCTTATTGATTTTTCTGCCGTCGGCCTCGACGCTGGTAAAGAAAATGCCAGTGGAGATGCCCGGGAAAACATCTTTTTAGATAACCTGAAAATCGATAGTGGGCGCCTTCTCGGCGGCCAGATGGTGAGCAGTGTTGAGGTCGAGAAGGTGTTGTCGCTGCTCAGGTTGGCGCAATGCGCACGGTCGGTAGCGCGCGGTGATCTGGCGCTGAGTCTGGCCATAGACTGTGCCAAAAACAATACCTTGGAAGGGCGCGATCTTTTCAGAAATCAATCCGTGCAGTTCAAATTCTCGGAACTCAAGGCAGAACTGTTGAGTGCGCGTGCCTTTTTGGACGAATGCATCGACCGGGTCGCAAAAAATTCTGAGGAAATCATAACCAGAAGTCTGATGGCTCGCTTGTGGATCGGTGATGCGGAAGAAAGAATAATCACCGAAGCCTCTCAGGTGATTGGTGCACATGCCTACAGTGAAAAATATCCCCTCGCGGTGCTGGGCTCGCAGGCGCGGGCAGAGAATCTGCTGAGCGGTTCCAAGGACATTATCCGTCTGGAGATTTTCGAGCGTACCAATATCGCCAGCGACCAGGACTTCGACGCGTTGTCTATCGACCGTGACCCCGATATCTTCAGTGAAGAACACCGGCTATACCGCAACTCCTTCAGGCGCTTCTTCGAAAAAGAGGTGGAGCCTTTCTGCCACGGTTGGATCGAAACCGGCAAGGTGCCAAAGGAGCTCTATGCCAAGGCTTCCCAGGCCGGCCTTCTGGCTGGTGGCATTCCCGAAGCCTACGATGGGGCGGGTGCCGACGAGCTCAACTATCTGGTGGGCTGTGAAGAGGTGGGCCGATCCAGGGCCGGGCCCATCGTCGGACCGCTATTTCAGTCGGATGGTTTGATCGAACTGTTGAAGAAACACGGAACAGAACGCCAGAAGGAAGCCTGGTTTCCGCGCCTGCTCGATGGTGCAGTGCCGGGATTCGCCATGACGGAACCGCAAAGCGGCAGTGATGTGCGTGCGTTTCGCACTGTAGCCAGGCGCGATGGCAATGACTACGTCATCAATGGCAACAAATGCTTCATCAGTTTTGCGCGAGTGGCAGACCTGTTTTTCGTGCTCGCCAAAACCGACATCAATGATCCCAAACATCTGAGCTTCTTCATCGTCGATGCAAAAACGCCGGGTATCCACGCCAACCGTATGAAGACCCTGGTATACCGCTGCGGTGACACCTGTGAGGTCTTCTTTACGGATGTGCGTGTGCCGAAGGAAGCCCTGTTGGGTGAAGTCGAAGGTCAGGCTCTCAATCAGGCCAAGGGTATGCTCGATCTGGGGCACATCCAGGTAGGCGCACGCGCGCTGGGCTCGGCGGACCTCGCCTACCGCCAGGCCCTGGTGTTCTCGCTGGATCGCAAGGTTTTCGGTCGCAACCTGATCGAATTTGAAAATACCCGGGCGGTGCTGGCGCAAGTGAAGACCGAAATCAATGTAGCACGAGCGCTGCTGGATTACTGCTACAAAAGATATCAGCAAGGCACTCTGGATCACGCCACGGGATCCATTTCCAAATTCTGGCATTCCAATTTCGAATGGCGCACGGTCGATCGCTGTTTTCAGTTCTTCGGTGGCGCTGGTTTCATTTCCGAGCACCCCATTTCTCACCAGGTATTCGGCGCCCGCGTCGACCGTATTCTCGACGGCACCGACGAAATGCAGAAGCAGGCAATCAGCTACTCGCTGTAGATAAAGATAAGGAGACTTCCCATGGCAGACGCAGATGCGGCAGGCCTGAAAATAGTGGATCTCGGTATCGGTATGGCCGCCGCCATCGTTGCGCAGACCTTGGCTCATCTCGGAGCCCGGGTTGCAAGGCTCGAGCCCCCGGGCGGAGACCCGTTTTATCAGGTTTATCCCGCTTACCCCATATGGCATCAACGGGCGACGTTGCTGTCCGCCGCTGCGCTGGAACAACAGCTTGGCAGCGCGGATGTGTGCATCATAGGCGGTGAAGCCTACCCCGATCTGGATTGGCGGTTCGACGCCAGCGACTTGCGCAAGCGCTATCCCCGGCTTGTCGTTATCGATATGTGCGGCTATGTGACCGCTGACGCCAGTGACAGACCTGCCGTCGATGTTCTGGCGCAGGCGCGCACAGGCCTTGTCAATGAGCAGATGGCGGATCGCCCCATAGCCATGGGAGCGCCACTGCCATCCTACGGCGCCGCCTTGCTCGCGCTTATCGGCGTCTACGGCGCTCTGATCGAGCGCGGCCGCAGCGGTGTTGGACAAAGCCTCAAAGCATCGATGCAACAGGGCGTGGCCATGTGGATGGAGGGCGTGTGGTCGTCTGTGGAAAATCCGGATGCCGGATTTCTGGCCGGTACGCCACGAGGAGCGAAGCAGTCGGTATGGCGTTGCAAGGATGGTAAATATGTGGTCTCTGTCTTTGGTGTGCCTGGTTCACTGGCCGGCACCTATCGGGCATTGGATATCGAGCGCGAAGTAGACCCTGGCGATCGCTTTTTGCCGGATATAAGCCGAGGTCTGAGAAATTATTTTGCCGATCGCGATTTGCTGGAGCCGGCATTTGCGCAGCAGACGCGCGACCAGGTTTTGCCGCGCCTATGGGCCGAGAAAGTGCCTGCCATGGCTGTCCTTGAGCCTGGTGAAGCCTGGGATGATCAGCAAGTCAGGGAAAATCCCGTCATTCAGAAAAATGCCGCTGGCTGGCGCTACACGGGCCTGCCCGTGGATATTCGTTTTCACGATCCTGGCAAACACAATGTGCGCGAAGTCGGCAACGCGCAGGCTTCAGGTCCTCTTGCAGGCTACAGGATTCTCGACCTTGGACAGTGGGTTGCGGGGCCGTTTGGTGGCAAGTTGCTCAGTGACCTGGGTGCCGAAGTCATCAAGGTGGAGCCGGTGAGCGGCGACCCTGTACGCGCCATGACGCGGATTTTCGCGTCGTCGAATCGCGGCAAGCGCAATATCGCCATAGATCTGAAAACTGACGAAGGACGTGAACTGCTGGCGAGACTGTGCGGCAGTGCTGACGTGCTGATGCACAACTATCGTGTTGGTGTGGAAAAGCGCCTGGGAATCGATCCGGAATCATTGCGCAAAATCAATCCTTCTCTCATCAGCTTTCATGCCACCGCTTTTGGGCTGCACGGCCCGATGGCCAGCAACTCCGGATTTGACCCGGTGACACAGCCTTTCACGGGCCACTCCATGCGTCTCGGCGGCAAGGGTAACGATCCGGACATATACAACGTGGCCGTGCTTGATTACGCGGTGGGTGCAATCGGTGCACTCGCCATTCTTCAGGCGCTATTGGAACGCGAGAGAACAGGCCGCGTCGCGGAAATGTCCGGCAGCCTCCTGAAGGCGGGCCTGTACATGATGGCGGAACTCGTTCAGACGCCCGATGGTGAATTCGTCGGCGCGCCCTTGTTGAATAGCACGCGCACGGGATACAGCGAGTCGGAGCGGCTTTTCGAGGCCGCGGACGGTTGGATCGCGATAGCGGCTCGAACACCGGCGATGAAAGCCGCATTAATGAAAATACTGGATTTGGAAATCGATTCCGAAAAGACCTGGTCCGAAGAGGATGGTGCACAAATTGCCGCGCGCATCCGCGTGCACCCGGTCGATACCATTTTGCAGAAATTGCAGGGGATGAATGTGTGGGCCGAAGCCTGTGCCCCGGACGGTTGGCAGGCGCTGCTGGATAACCCTTGTGCACAGGATCGGCTGTTGATTGCCGAAGAAAACAGCGAACGCCATGGTCGTGTCTCGGCAGTGGGCTCCCTGCTGGGCTTTGCTGATGTCGGGCAACAGCCCCTGCCTTCAGTAGCTGAACTCGGCCGCGATACCGACGCCATCCTGGGCGGCCTGGGAATGCCCACCACCGAAATCGACAGGTTGCGTGCGGCAAGGGTTATCGCCTGACCCTGCCGAATTTTTGTATAGCTGATTTCCGGAGATGATCTTGAACGTTGAAGATGCTTTAAGAAAACGCCGCTCCATCAGAGCTTTCAGGCCAGACGCCATTCCTTTTGCCACGGTCAGGGAAATACTCGAAATTGCATCGCGGGCGCCGTCGAGCACCAACATTCAGCCCTGGAATGTGCATGTGGTGACGGGTGAGGCGCGCCGCGAACTTGTCGAGGCAATTCTTGCACACCGGGAAAACAGTCCTTCCGATGCCAGCGCCGAATTTGTCATGGCGGATTGGCGTCGCGATCCCTTCCTCGCGCGTATGAAAAAATTGGGCAAGGACATGTATGGCCTGCTCGAAATTCCCAAGGGCGATCAGCAGGCGATGTGGGACCAGTGGGGACGAAATTATAAATTCTTTGATGCACCGGTCGGAATGATTTTCAGCATGGATAAAGATCTGGATTTCATGAATTACATCGATCTGGGAATTCTCATGCAGTCCATTGCCCTCGTGGCGGAATCCCGCGGGCTCGGCGTCTGCATGCACGGCGCCTGGCACGACTTCTGGACCGTGACCAAGCGAGTTCTGGATATTCCAGAGTCACAGTATGTCGTGGTTGGTATGTCGCTGGGGCATGTGGATGACACGGCACCGGTTAACAGGTTGGTGACGGAGCGCGAGTCGGTCGAGAATTTTGTGCGCTTTCACGGCTTTTCACAGTAATTGGAAACCCAGGCTACGGCCTTGTGTGAGGCAGAGCTGGCTGTAAGCCATAAGCTTTAAGCAGGCGCTTTGAAAGAACGGAGCTCTGCTCGAGTTTAACTTACGGCTTATAGCTCAACTCGTCGCAAATCCGCAGTTGCGATCATTGTCTAAACAAAATGCTACGCGGTGCCGGGTCGTATGAAAATGCTCTCAGCGCCGTTCATCACGAGAGAGGATCGATCACTATGTCAGAAGATATCTTGTACTACAGCAAAGACGGTATTGCCACCATCAAGCTCAACCGCCCGGAAAAATACAACGCGGTGAGTTTCGAAATGTGGGATCAGCTCAACGACAAACTCCTGGAAATCGAACACGACCCGGACATTGCCTGTGTCGTGTTGTGCGCCGAGGGCAAGCATTTCAGCGCCGGTACCGATATTGGCAACCTCAATGAATTCGCGGTACTGACGCCCCGGGAAAGAGGAGCATTGTTCGGCAAGCGTATGGAGCTGACCAACCGTATTTTCACCACCATGGAGCGGATTCCCCAGCCCATCGTTTCCAGTGTGCGGGGCTTGGCGTTGGGCGGCGGCTTCGGCCTTGCCGTCGGCACCGACCTGGTGGTGGCTTCGGAGACCACGCAATTCGGAATCGCAACCCTGAATCTGGGCTCGATGCCCGACGTGGGTGTGCCCTACCAATTGATGTGGACCATGGGCATGAAAAAAGCGAAGCAGTACTGCCTGATGGAGGAGCGCATGTCCGCCGCCGTCGCGGAGGAATTCGGTCTGGTCAACTGGGTCGTGCCCGACGAGCAGCTGGAAAGCAAAACGCAGCAGGTGGCCGAGCGTCTGGCATCCATGCCGCGGCCCGCAGTTGGCCTGGCCAAGCATGCGCTCAACGCGGTCACCACGCGCTCGCTTGCCGACCATCTCAAGCAGGAGGCCACTGACGTCAGCCGCTGCGTGCTCGAGCCCGGCTATGTAGATCGGGTCAAGGCGTTCATCAACAGGAAATAGTTCAGAGTTCTGAAACCAAAGAGGGGATAACGAAATGACAACAGTTTTCAAATTTGGAAAATCAACCAATTATCTGCTCATGGCGTCGGTTGCCGTGGCAGCCAGTGGTGTCACTGTCGTCCACGCGCAATCTCGCGCCGTGATTGAAGAAGTGGTGGTGACGGCACAGCGTCGCGAACAGAGCATGCAGGATGTGCCGCTCGCGGTATCGTCCTTCGATGCGCGCGGTTTGGGCGCGTTGGGTATTCCCGGCTCAATGGAGCTGAAGATGGCCACGCCGGGATTGAACGTCACGCAGCGCGCGGGCTCGACCATGCCGTCCATTCGCGGTGTGACGACGCCGAATACCGGGCCGGGCGCCGAGGCGTCCGTCGCCACCTATGTGGATGGCGTTTATTATCAGGTGCAGGGCGGCAACCTGCTGTCACTGGCTGGTATCGAGCGAGTCGAAGTGCTCAAAGGGCCTCAGGGTACGTTGTTCGGGCGCAACTCCAGTGGTGGTATTCTCCATATCATTACCAAGAACCCTTCCGCGGAGCCGGAGGCACAGGCGTCCGTCAGTCACGGTCGTTTCGGCACAACCAATGCCAACCTGTATGCAAACGTGGGCGGCGATACTCTGGCCGCCAATGTGGCGGTTTCCTCCAGCAATCAACGGGAAGGCTGGGGAAAGAACCTGTTCACTGGCGAAGAAGTCAACATTCACGAAGAGCAGGCCATTCGTGCGAAAGTGCTGTGGAAGCCCTCGGATACAAACGAGGTCTTGCTGAGTTACGACTATAGTACCAGAGACAGCGACATTGGCCGTTCGCGCAAGGCATTTCCCGGCTCGATACTCATCGACGGCCAGGTGGGTACCGAGGATTACAATATCAATGCCGATCACGATTCCGTGAACTACGATCAGTACCACTGGGGTGTAAGTCTCAAATACTCGCATTTCTTCGATTGGGGAACTTTTTCCTCACTCACCTCACACCGCAAATTCCACAGTGACTTCACGCTCGACAACGAGGGTTCCACCCAGCCCATCACCAATGCGCGTCTGTTCGACAACACGGAATCTACCCAGCAGGAATTTTTGTTCGTGGGCTCGCGCGAGAAACTGGATTGGACAGCCGGCCTGTTTTTCTACCAATCCGAAGCTGGCTTCGATCCACTGAGAATCTGGAGTCCTCTGGTAGCGGGTGCGAATTTTGAGACCTTCGGTATGCAGGAACTGTTTTCCTATGCAGGATTTGCCGAACTCACCTATGCCATCACTGAGCGCACCGGGGTGACGGCGGGGATACGCTACACCGTGGATGAGCGCGATCTGGATGGCGTCCAGGTCACGACGGATGGTTTCCCCCTGGGTGCCGGTGTGGTTCTTGCCACGGCAAACAAAAGTAAAACCATCAGAGAGCCCACCTGGAAGTTGGCTCTGGATCATCAGTTCAGCGATGAAGTCATGGCTTATGCCAGTTACAGCCGCGGCTTCAAAAGTGGTGAATTCAACTCAGGCAACCTTGCCCAGGACGCCACGGAATCGGAAATTGTCGATGCCTATGAAGTGGGTATGAAGACCGATCTTCTCGACAACAGTCTGCGACTGAATTTTTCGGCGTACTACTACGACTTCAAGGATATCCAGCTATTCACATTGGATAACGCCATTACCACGGTATTCAACGCGGCCAGCGCCGAAATCAAGGGTATGGAAGCAGAGGCAATCTATGTGACGGAAATCGGCCGCGGCTTGCTGGAGTTGAGATCTGGCCTCTCCGTCATCGATGCTGAATACGATGACTTCCCGGCGGGTGTCAGCTCCCGGCCAACAGGGGTGGGCGGTAATATCGTTGAAAATGCCGACCTGTCGGGCAATAAAATGCTGCAGGTTCCCGATTACACCGTCAACATCGGCTTCGATTACAGTATTCCGGCTGGTGCGGGTACGCTCGGTTTCAGCGGTAATTACTATTACAACGACGGCTTTTATTGGGAAGCGGACAACCGTATCGCGCAAGATGCATATAACGTAGTGAATGCCAAGGTCAGCTATGCATTCGGCGGCGACGGTGAAAAATATACACTGTGGCTGAGTGGCAAGAATCTCACGGATGAATATTTCCTGAGTTATGCCTTCTCCGGATCGACCGGTGATCTCGGCTCACCGGACGCACCCCGAACCTGGGCTGTGGGTGTCGATGTCAATCTGTTCTGATACGGAAATGAAGCAGCGCTGTCACGGTCGCCCGGGTGGTATTCCGGCGCCGTGACACAAATTGAAGCTAGAGGAAAAATGTTATGACAGACCTGTTGGCCTATCTCAAGGCAGAAAAAGACGGTGGCCTGGATATCGTTGGCAAGGAATATGATTACCTGCTGAGCAAGGACGCGACGCCTCCGGGCTTGAAGAATGAAACCTACCTGTTTTCCTTTCAGATTCCGGAAAGAGACCTGATCGCCTATATCTATCTGTGGATTCATGCAGAATTGCGCATGGCGACATCCTGTGTGATGATCTGGCAAGGGGTCAACCGCTATCCGCACGAAGTGGAGCACTTCAATATTTACCAGTATCTGCCCTACCCTGACGTGGATGGCGATACCATCACCATTCCTGATATCAACCTGAAAATCCGTATCGTCGAGCCCCTGGTCGCGCATGAACTCCTGTACGAACATGAGCCTACCAACACCAGCTTTCGCCTGAATACCCGCGCCCTGTTTCCTCCCGTACAGGAAGCCGGGAAATTGCACTTCGAACAGCCCCTCCATGTGACGGGTGATCTGGTGTTGAATGGTGAGGCGCTCAAGGTCGATTGTTATTCAATGCGCGACCGTTCCTATCGGGGAGTACGGTCGGAAGCAATGACGCTGCACCCACCGCTGTCCTACGCCAGCTGCATTTCGGATGATGCTTCGATCGTGTTCAATTTCAGCTGTTCCGATGATCCGGAAAGTGGCCCGCCCTGGGCGGAGCATTACAATTTCACCAATGATGAATTGTTCATGCAGGGTTGGATCCACCGGGATGGCCAGTTGAGCAAGATCAGAAAAATCAGGAAAGTTGGTAAGTATGACCCAGAGGATTTCTTACGTGAAACGTCCTGGGAATGCGAAATGGAAGACGACCTTGGCCGGGTGCACAAGGTGAAGGCACAGCGACGAGCGGCGGTGCCCATGTGTCCGTGGCTATCGTTGTACAACGATTTTATGTTGTTGTCTTTTGAAATGGACGATGGAAAGAAAGGCTACGGCTGGTACAACCACGCCTTCTGGAACGATTACGGGCGCATTATCAAGAAGAAAATATCGCGTTAGGCGGTTGAGAATGCTGCCCGTCGCATGGCGGGCAGTTGTTCCGCGGGAATGAGTGCTCTCAAGTCTGTTTTCTCGGTGGCGCGGGCAGTATCGATACTGCTTTCCAGTCGATATGTGGAATCGTCATGGCGAGGATTTCATCCGTCAGGGTGAGGTTGTCCTGTTCGATGGCGGGGGGCGCATTGAGCAGTTTGAATACCGGGCGATAACTGACGTAGCCCAGCGCCAGGCCGACAATGGTGTAGAACAAAAACCAGGGGTCCTTGTCGGGCTTGAGGGCGGTAATGGCTTCCACCAGGATCTCTGACTGGTTCGACAGCTCCTGGATCAGATTGAGGGTGGTGAGATCTTCATCCACCAGCGCGCGCTGAAGTATCTTGCGGTGAAATTGCAGGGTTACATCATCCTTGAGCGAGTAGAAGACGGTCGACTTGATTTTTTCTTGCGGCGAGGCGCCCGTGTTCAGAAAATGGTGCCGCCAGCGATCCGATTCACCGAGAACCTTGTGGAGAACCTCCTCGAAAATTTCTTCCTTGCTGGGAAAGATCCGATAGATGGTGGACGGCCGCAAACCGGCCGCGGCGGCAATGTCGCGCACCGTCACGGCGGCAAGGCCCTTCTCGCCAATCAGCGAGGCAGCGGCCTGGATCACTTCGTTTCGTTTACTGGGTCTTGCCAATTTGGCCTCCGGGTCTGTCTTCTGTCCTGTGCGTCGTGCGGGTGGTGATCGTACCATCAACCGCTATATATGGGGCGTTGTCATCTTCATCACAACCGGCGCGGAGGCCTGACTACCTCTTTGCGCAGCAATGGACACCTCGAACCGCGCGGCCTAGAATCGGGAGAGACTTCGAATAAGCAGGTAAGGCGTGTACACACCAAAGCCCATATTGTCCTTTGCAGATGCCTCGATGGTAAGGCGTATGCCAACCGCCTTCCGTGAACTGGCGGGCCATGGCTACCTGGCAAATTCCAGTGAGGAGAACCCACGTTTGAGCTACCGTGTCTCGTGGATCGGAGATTGGTGGTTCACAAGTATCAGTAGCCATGATCGAGTTCATGTCAAGACCGAGCCGGGTGTCCGTCCTCCGAGAGATTATGCCCTGATCACGCTGCCTCTTGCAGGCAATAGTGCGCCAAGGATGCAGTCCCGAGTGCTCGGCCAGGCGGGTTGCGTCACTCTGGCGCGCTGGAATGATGCCTACGAGTTCGAGAATGCCGGCCTGTTTCACTACTTGGTGGCACATATTCCCTGTGATTACCTGGAAAGCACAGAGAGTCGCTACGATATGGATGTCGGTATCAAGGTCGTTTCGGCTTATCACGGCACTGGCCTGGTGCTGGCCGCGTCCCTGCGTGCATTGGCGCAGGCAGGGGAAACTCGGGACAGGCAGGCGGAGCGCGCCCTGCGGGAACTTCTGCCCGATTGCGCGCGCCTGGTGCGCACCGTGCTGAGGCAGCCGGCGATATCAGGTGGCTACTCGGAGCGCTCGACCCGCATGGTGCGTATCCGCGATTATCTTGAGGAACACTTTCGCGACCCATTCCTTCACTCCGATCAGGTTGCCGATGCCTGTGGCCTGTCCAGGCGCCAACTCTACCGGGAATTCAGTGAGGCTGGTGAGAGCTTCGCGCAGGCCCTGCGAGAGCTGAGAATTCAGAAGGCTGCGGTGGAGCTTGCAGGCAATACAAGGATTTCCATCAGCGAGGCTGCCTACCGTTGCGGATTCATCAAAATGGCAACCTTCACCAAGGCATTTCGCGAAATTCATGGCTGCACGCCACGGGAGTTTGCACGCAAGCTTTGAAAGTATTCCACGCTGGCACTGAATAGCCGCACATTTGGCACTCCCGGGGCGCGACAGCAACGAGAGCTGCCTTTACAGTCTATCGTCAACTACGCAAATCGTTTCGCCGGCGTTTTTACCGGATATCGCTTTGCGGAAAAATTTTCAAAAAAACGTGGTCACGACCAGGAACAAGGTAAAAGCGAGTCGCTCGCTATCCTTACGCCTCTGGCCTGATCGCAGATAATCATAGGAGACGATAATGAGTACGCCAGACCTGTCAGGCCTTTTTTCACCGTTCACGATCAAGGGTGTAACCCTGCGCAACCGCTTCGTAATGCCCGCAATGCAGCGTGGCTGGTGTGAAGATGGCAAGCCGTCGCAAAGAATGGTCGATTATTATCGGCGTCGTGCGGACGCTGGCGTGGCATTGATCATTGGTGAATCAGCCGCCGTCAATCATCCTTCAGCGTCGGGCCAGCCCGGCGCTGCCCATGTCTACGGTCCTGCAATGGAGGGTTGGGCGGCGTGTGTCGAGGGCGTAACGCGTGCCGGCGGGCATATGTTCCTGCAGCTCTGGCACGAGGGCGCGGTACGCAAGCACCAGGAAGGTTACCCCAGCCTCAGCCCGTCGGGCCTCGTCCAGAAAGGTAATCCCAACGGCCGAGCGGCTACAGAGGAGGAACTGGAGGGCATCAAGCAGGCGTTCATTCAGAGCGCCGTTTCCGCTCAACAGATAGGCGCTGCCGGTGTCGAACTGCATGGTGCACATGGTTACGGACTGGATCTGTTTCTTTGGGACGAGAGCAATCGCCGCACGGATGGACGTGGCGGTGATGACATTGCTCAGCGTTTG
Organism: uncultured Porticoccaceae bacterium; assembly: GCA_964469165.1. GTDB lineage: Bacteria > Pseudomonadota > Gammaproteobacteria > Pseudomonadales > Porticoccaceae > CAYXXZ01. The sequence continues at coordinate 119,802 of CAYXXZ010000001.1, read as the reverse complement.
CGTTTTCCCGCTGAAATTGTTGCCGGTATTCGTGCGGTGACGGGTCCTGATTTCATCATATCCTTCCGTTTCTCGCAGTGGAAAGAGGTGGATTTCAGCGCGCGTATAGCCCACACCCCGGAAGAACTCGGCGTTCTGCTGAATGGGCTGCGTGCTGCGGGAGTTGACATCTTTCACCCCTCAACGCGTCGATTCTATACCCCTGAATGGGACAGCTCTCCTCTCAGTCTTGCGGGCTGGTGCAAGGAGCTAAGCGACGCACCGGTCATAGCCGTTGGCAGTGTCGGGCTTGACTGTGATGTCATGAGTAACATGCTCGACAACCGCGAAGCAGAAAATACCGGAATCAGCGGGTTTCGCGAGCTGGGGCGACGCTTCGATAACGGCGAGTTCGACCTGGTCGCAGTCGGTCGCGGATTGATCGGTGACCCGGACTGGGTCAAGAAAGTTGAAGCTGGCCGTTACGATGAGCTTCGAGGCTTTAGCAAGCAAGATCTGTTCGGTGAGATCGAGTGGGATATGAGTTTTGTCGCCGAGGCTCACGGCCTTGAGCAGGCGGAGGGTGCGGCACTCACTTTTACGGAGTGAGTGCTTCACCGAGATGCTGTACTTGAAGTTTTCCAGAATAAATATCCGAGCACTGAAGAGCTTCGCATCTCCGCCTTACACATAAGTCGGCAATTTGGGCGGCAGCCTGTGGCTGGGCCACAAGCTGTAAATTTTTTTGGGTTGAACGCTGACAGAATGCAGTTCTTGCAGCGCACCTGCTTGAAGCTTACGGCTTGCTCTCCATGCCGAGAAATACTGGCCAATGACGAGGCTGCGATAATAATGCTAGGGGAAAGGGAAAGGATGATGTACGACGTTGTCGTGGTGGGCTCCGGAGCCTCCGGCATGACTGCTGCTCTTGTTTCGGCACAGTTGGGGCTCAAGGTTCTTCTCGTCGAAAAGACAGATTTGTTTGGCGGAACTTCGGCCTACTCCGGCGGAGCCATGTGGATCCCAAACAGCCTCCATCAGAAAATTGCTGGCATCGAGGATAGCGTCAATGCGGCAGATAACTATCTTCGTGGCGTGACAGGAAAATACTACGATCATGAGAAAGTCAGTGCATTTCTTGTAAATGCGCCAAAGATGATCAGATTTGTAGAGCAGCATTCGGAGTTGAGGTGTTTCAGCGCCGCCGAGAGTTTTGATTACGAACCCTGGCATGAAGGTGCTTGCGGCGGGCGGACGCTGTTTGTCGCACCATTCGACAATAGAAAGCTTGGCATGTACCGAAACAGATTGCGAAGCCAGCTACCACAAATGACGCTCTTCAATGGCATGCAGATCGATCTGGGAGACGTGGGCCATTTCATGGAAATAACGCGATCCTTCAAGTCCTTCTCTTATTCAGCAAAACTCTTTTGTCGTTACCTGCTCGATAGAATTCTCCATAATAAGACCACCCGATCATGTAATGGTACTGCGCTTACCGGAGTATTGTTGCGGGCACTGCTCGATCTTGGCGTAACTCTGTGGAATTCGACTTCTGTCACCCGCCTTAATAAAGGAAAATGACAGAGTTAACGGCATCGTCGCATACCGACCCGAGGGAGAGGTAACCATCAGTGCGCGCAAGGCTGTAATCCTCGCGACGGGGGGCTATGGTGGGAATGACAGAATGCGTGCGGAGAATTTTCCCCTTGCCGACAAAGGGTGGTCGCTCCAGCCAAAGGCCAATCAAGGCGCTGGCATAGCTCTTGGGCAGGAAGCGGGAGGTGTTTTCGTGCAGGAAAATTTTGCCAACGGAATCTGGGGTCCTCAATCTGCATATGTTGCTAAAGATGGTGCCGTCGTCAATTTTCCACACATGATTGACCGCTGTCGTCCTGGATTCATTATGGTCAACACTGCGGGAAAGCGCTTTGTCAATGAAAGCATGTCCTATCAACTGATGGGCAATTTCATGAATGAACATGATGTCGACAGGGCATTTCTCGTTGGCTCGCGACAAGTAGTTCGCAAGTATGGCCTGGGCATGGCTCTTCCTTTTCCGATGCCCATCGGAAAATACGTAAGGAGTGGCTATCTCAAATACGGTCGCACGATAAAAGAGTTAGCCGATGAACTGAAAGTGGATGCCAATACACTTGAGACGACGGTGTCAGCATTTGATGTCCAGGCTGCAACAGGGGTCGATCCTGAATTCCAGCGCGGTGAAAACGCCTATGATCGTGCTCTTGGCGATCGCTCACACAAACCCAACCCCGTACTGGGTCCATTGGGGAAGGGCCCTTATTACGCAGTGGAAATTCGTCGCGGTGAGTTCTCCACATGTAACGGTCTGGACACGAATAGTAATGCTCAGGTACTCGACCGTAGCGGGGTTCCCATTGCGGGGCTTTACGCCGTGGGCATCGACGCAAATTCCTGGTTTCGCGGAGCTTACCCTGGTGGAGGCGCGAGCAACGGGATGGGAATGACGTGTGCATATATCGCGGCGTGCCATGCGGCCAGCTGAGAAACTGGCGCTCTGCCAGTGGTGGCGGTGTCATCAAATGGCACTGGATGGGTCTATTTTGGCACTGGTCAGCGACGACGTCGCTGATTTGCTGAGCTAAAGTCCCGTGTGAGTTTCCTGACCACAATTACACGGTAGACGGAAATTCAGGCTACAACCCTGGTTGAGGCGGAGCGAGCTGTAAGCCATGAGCTTTAAGCAGGAACACAGTAAGAGCCGTGGTCTGGCAGGGTTTAACCTGGAGCTGACAGTTTATGGTTCAACTGCAACCCGCAGCCCAAATTTCCGACGCATGGGTAAACGTAGTCTCAGGGGAGACGTCGCGCGAGTTGCTGTTGCAGACAACTTTGACGGGCTGGAGAATTTTTTCCATGTCGTATCGATTGCCTGCAGTATTTCTCGTGTGAGCATAAAAAGAAAGCTTCGCCCTCCACAGCCAGGGTGGCGTGGGTAGTAGCGAAGACTCGAAAATCATCATAAACAACGATATACAAGGGGTAGCATTCTAATGAGCGCATTTAGGAATACCACGCTGGCCGGCTACGTGGCGAGCATTTGCATTGCCAGCACAGCCTGGGCAGAGAGTGAAGGAATTCGTCTGGAAGAAATCGTCGTCACCGCTCAGAAGCGTACCGAGAGACTTCTGGACGTGCCGATTGCCGTCAGCGCCATCGACCAGGCGGCGATCGAAAAAGGCCAGATGCGCACCACCCAGGATATCCAGAACATGGTGCCGTCGCTGGTGTTTACCAGCCTCGCCTCTTCCGCTACGCCTTACCTGCGGGGTGTTGGCAGTGATATCGCTCAGCCCAATGCCGAGGCTGGAGTGGCAACGCACCTGGACGGTGTTTTCGTATCCCTTGCTGCTGTCGGGGTACAGGACTTGCTGGCTGTCGAGCGCATCGAGGTGCTGAGTGGCCCGCAGGGTACGCTTTATGGCCGAAACGCTGTTGGCGGCGCCATCAACGTCATTACCCGCACGCCCGTGCAGGAGCTTGAGGCCGGTGCGACCGTTACTGTCGGCAACTACTCGCGTCAAGAGTTTACGGGCTATATATCCGGAGGACTTGGCGAGAATTTCGCTGCGGGCATCTACGCCGCCACCAGTGCCCGTGACACTTACTATGATCGGGTGCAGCCGCAGCGGCTCAACGAGCCTCGCGACGAAGAAAGTGATGCTGTCAGAATCAAGCTCGCCTGGACCCCCACCGACAACATCAGTGTGGTTGGTAGTCTGGAGCACATGGAGCGTGAAAATTTCGAGGGTGGTGCGTATCGCAACGAGCAATATAATTCCATCATGCTCGCGCCGCCTTTCAGTCAGCCGGCGATCATCGACGAATATACCGTGGTGTCAGAGCGGCCTCAGTTTTCGAAGGCGCGGCAAACCGGCGCTACTCTACGCGCGGATATCAATTTAGACGCTGCGACACTGGTGAGTATCAGTGGTTACCGGGATACGGATTTCCATCTTTCCTCGGACCTCGACGGCAGCCAGGTGGATTTTCTGGGCATCGAGGCATGGCAGAAAAGTGAGCAGTTTTCTCAGGAGCTCCAGCTTCTCTCGCCAGAGGACGCGCCCTTCCACTGGATAGTTGGTGCCTACGCCTTTGAGGAACGCACGGGCTTCCTGCCGGTGGATACCGCCGGTGCAATACTGCTCGGCGCCCTGCCGCCATTGCCGATCTATCATAATCTTGCAACGTCGCCTATCGACACCAGTGCCTGGGCATTGTTTGTTCAAGCCACCTTTCCTTTGACGGAAGCGCTGAACTTCACCGTGGGCGGTCGTCATTCCGAAGACAAAAAAGAGTTGATCGGTGCGTCCGATACCTTCACTGATGTCGACGACAATCTGATCTTCGCTGTGCCTTATCCGGATGGAAGTAAAACCTGGCGGGCGTTCACGCCAAAAATCACGCTGGATTATCAGTTTGCCGACACGATGCTCTATGCAACGTACAGCAAAGGTTTCAAGTCGGGTGCCTACAATGCGTCGACGCCTTCGCCAGAACTGAGGGGGCCTGTGGATCCGGAGAAGCTCACAAGTTACGAGGTTGGCTCCAAATCCGAATTCGCGGCGGGCAGAGTGCGGTTCGAGACCGCGCTGTATTTCTATGATTTCAAAAATATACAGTTGCAGATCTTTGATCCCGCTATTTCCAATAGCACCATTTTGCAGAACGCGGCCGAGGCAGAATTGTACGGGCTCGATTTATCACTTTCCATGCAGGTGACGGAAGAGCTTGCTCTCCGCATCAACGGTGCATGGGAACACGGTGAGTACAAGCGCTACGACAGAGCGGTGATCTTTGTTGAAACGCCAATGGGCAACCTCTCCACCAGCACTGACCTGACAGGCAAGGACATGGCCCGCGTACCGGAATGGGTTTTCAGTGCAAGCCTGGACCATCACCTACCGCTGCAGAATGGCGCGTCGATCGATACAGCATTTAGCTGGTATTACAACGACGGCTACAATTTCGATCCGGCGGGCCAGCTGGCACAGGATTCCTATCACAACGTGAATCTGTCGCTGGGGTATACGTTCCCAGGTGAAAATGTTTCGCTCATCGCGTTCGCCAACAATCTCACAGACAGCCATCACTATAACTCGCGATTCTACGGTCCCACCGCGATCCTGGCGCAGGATGCCGCTCCCAGAATGTACGGTCTCACGGTTAAGTATGACTACTGATCAGCAGCTCTCATAGCTGCTGTGGCAGGGGCTGAAGGTATTTCTTCAGCCCCTGCCAAACACCAGCAACTGATTGTTTGCGGGCATGGCGTTGTCCTCCAGCAACTCGAAGCCGATATTGCTGGCGAGCTTCAGGATATCCTCGATGTCGCGCACGCCCTGGTGGGGCGCCTGCGATTTCAGTCAGGCGTCGAAACGGGCATTGCTTGCGGTGGTGAAGTTGCCGCTGTATTTGAAGGGGCCGTAGATCGCCAGAGTCGCGCCGGGGCGGGCGACACTGGCGATACCCGCGAACATATTGACGACCGAGGGCCAGGCCATGATGTGGCAGGTGTTGGCGGTGAAGAAGGCATCGTAGCTGGTGCGTGGCCAGGCACGGTCGACGTCGAGTTCAAGGGGTTGGCGCAGGTTGTCTGCTGGGCATTCGTCCAGCCAGGCTCGAATACCGGGCAGGTTCTCGGCGCGGTCACTTGGTTGCCAGTACAGGTGTTGCAGGCGCGGCGCGAAAAAAATCGCGTGTTGACCGGTACCGCTGCCGATTTCCAGCACCTCGCGGCGATCGCGAAACACGCGTTCGAGAACCGCTGCGATGGGCTCGCGATTGTTGATGCAGGCCTGTGAGAAGGGCTTGATTCCCGTCATCCGTGGTTCTCATCCCTGATGAACACCCATTCCCGCGCGCTCGACATGGCGGCGTTGTAGCGGTAGCCGGCGCTGTCGAATTGCTTGATGTCCTCCACATTCTTGAGCTGATTGCGAATGATGTAGCCCGCCATCATGCCGCGCGCCTTCTTGGCGTAGAAGCTGATGATCTTGTATTTGCCGCCTTTCATGTCCTTGAAAACGGGAGTGATGATGTCGGCTGCGAGTTTTTGCGGGCGCACCGACTTGAAATACTCCTCCGAGGCGAGGTTGATCAGCACCGGTTTGCGCTGCTTGGCGAGGACCTCGTTCAGGGACTCGGTGATACGGTCGCCCCAGAATTCATAGAGGTTGGCGGCCTTGCCGACACCAAAGCGGGTGCCCATTTCCAGGCGGTAGGGCTGCATCAGGTCGAGGGGGCGCAGCAGGCCGTAGAGGCCGGAAAGGATGCGCAGGTGATCCTGGGCCCATTTGAGTTCTTTCCTGGTGAGGGTTTCCGCCTCGAGCCCGGTGTAGACGTCGCCCTTGAAGGCGAGCACCGCCTGCTTGGCATTGGCCGGCGTGAAGGGGCGGCTCCATTCCAGATAGCGGCCAAAGTTGAGGTCTCCCAGCTTGGTGCTGATGCCCATCAATTCCGAAACCTGGGGCGGCGACAGCTTGCGCAGACCCTTGATCAAGGTTTCGGATCGATCGAGAAATTCCGGGGTGGTGTGCAGGTCGCTGGTGGGTGGCGTTTCGTAATCGAGGGTCTTGGCAGGAGAAATGACGATCAGCATGGCGGGCCGGTAATCAGGTTGTTGCGGACCTCTATAGTAGCCTCGCCGCTGTCGGGGGGCCAGCCGTCGAGGCTCGTGGGCGTTGTCAATGGTGCCAAATGCGGTTCCGTCTTCATGGCTCTGCCTTATACTTGTTTCATCCCGAGAGGAGAAAACGCCATGAGCTACACCATTACCCGATTCCTGCTGCTGATGATGGCTTGCGCGACGCTGGCCGCCTGCGCCGTCAATCCCGTGACCGGCAAAAATGAGTTGTCATTGATCTCGCCGGAGCAGGAGGTCGCTATCGGGCGCCAGAATTACGAGCCATCGCAACAGGCCCAGGGCGGCGCCTATTATCTCGACAAGCGGCTGCAGAGCTATGTGGCGGGCGTCGGGCAGAAGCTCGCCGCGGTGAGCGACCGCCCCGGCCTGCCCTACGAGTTCGTGGTGCTCAACAATCCGGTGCCCAATGCCTGGGCGCTGCCGGGGGGCAAGATCGCCATCAACAGCGGCTTGCTGGCGCACCTGGAAGATGAGGCACAGTTGGCTGCGGTGCTCGGTCACGAGATCGTCCACGCCGCAGCCCGCCACGGCGCCAGCCAGATGTCCAAGGGCATGCTGCTCAATGTCGGCACCCAGATCGCCGGGGTGGCGTCTCAGCAGGCCGGTTATGGCAGTCTCGGCGGGGTTGCGGCCCAGCTCGGCTCCGCTGCCTGGATGGCGCGCTACGGGCGCGACGACGAACTGGAATCCGATGCCTACGGCGTGTTGTACATGAAACGTGCGGGCTACGATCTGCAGGCGGCCGTCGAGTTGCAGGAGACCTTCGTCAAACTTAGCGGCAACCGCCAGTCAGGATTCGTCGACGGCCTGTTCGCGAGCCACCCGCCGTCACAGACCAGGGTCAATCGCAACCGCGAACGGGTCGCCGAGCTGGGCACGGGTGGCGTGCGCAATCGCGAGGCCTATCAGAAGCACATCGCGCAGATCAAAAAGGACCAGCCCGCCTACGAGGCCCAGCAGAAGGCGATCAAGGCTCTCAACGAGAAAAAGCCGTCCGAGGCCATGGGCTATCTGGACCAGGCCATCCGCGTTCAGCCCAACGATGGCTACAGCTGGGAGCTGCGCGGCCACGCCTGGGAGATGAGCAACGAAACCGCCAAGGCGCAACAGGCGTTCACCACGGCCATCGGCAAAAACCCCAATTATTTCAGCCACTACCTGGCGCGCGGCGTGTTGCTCTACAAGGAAGGCAAGAAAACCGCTGCCCGCCCCGACCTGCAACGCAGTTACGAGCTGCTGCCCACCAATGCGGCCAGTTACTACCTGGGTGAGATGGCGTACAGCGCCGGCGATACCAAAAAGGCGCTGGGTTACTACCAGCAAGTGGCGCAGATGGACAACGCCATGGGTCGCGATGCGCGCCAGAAAATGGTGCGCATGGAACTGCCCCAGGCGCCGCATAAATACATTCCGTCACAAACCTATATCGGCAAGGATGGTTACCTGAGGGTTGTCATTCAGAACCAGGCGGGCGTCGAAGTGGCCGGTGTTCGCATCGAACTGGCCCAGGCGAGCGGCGGTTCAAAAGTGCTTCAAGGCCCGAGCAGGCTGGCTGCCGGCCAGCGCTGGGAAGTGAACACCAAGATCGGGCCGTTCAGTGACGCCGCCGAAGCCGGGCGTTACCGGGTGCGGGTGGTGGCGGCATCGGTGCCTTGATGCGTGGATCTGGCTGTTGAGTCCCACCGCATACCGTAGGGGCAATTCATGAAACCAGCTTTATCGGTTCGCGCAATTGCCCCTACACGCGCAGTTCTCGTAGGTTGGGTTAGCGAAGCGTAACCCAACAATCGGTTGTACGCCGCAGCAACGATGTTGGGTTTCGTCCCTCAACCCAACCTACGTTTTGTGAACATTCAAGCTCTAGAGATAGGAGCAGATATAGTCGGTGATTTCCTTCACCTGAAGCTGAAAGCGACTGTCGCCGGGCACGTTGAAGCTCTGCCCGCCGCGGATTTCCTGCCAGTCGCCGGAGCCGGGCAGCTTCACCAGTAGATGGCCCGCGGTGATCTCCATCAGTTCCGGCTGCGCGGTGCCGAAGTCGTAGTCACCGGGCAGCATGATACCCAGAGTCTTGACACTGCCATCGGCAAATTTCAGGGCGCGGCTGGTGACCTTGCCGTCGAAGTAGACATTGGCGGCCTTGGTGACACTGACATTGTCGAAACTGTCCATGGGGTTCCTGTGGGTGATGGTGGGTTGTGAAAGTGTTGAGCAGTGGTCTGCTGCGCTCCACAAGGGTGCGCGTCAAGCTTCCTTGAGTAGGCTTTTGATGGCTCTCTTGTATTGGGCGTACATATCATCCGGTTTGGCGACGCTCATTTTCAGATCGCGGAGATAGCCGTCGTGAACACCGTAGATCCAGCCATGAACGGATAACTCCTGGCCCCGGGCCCAGGCTTCCTGCACCACCGTGGTCCGGCATACGCTGAGGGCCTGCTCCACCACGTTCACTTCACAAAGTTTTTCAGCGCGCGCGAAGGAGTCGGAGATGGCGCCCAGTATCTTGTAGTGCTTGTGTTGCGCATCCTGCACGTGGCGCAACCAGTTGTCGATCAGCCCCAGCTTGTCGTTGCGCACCGCGGCATGAACGCCGCCGCAGCCATAGTGGCCGACGACGAAGATGTGCTTGACCTTGAGAAAATCCACCGCGAACTGCAGCACCGACAGGCAGTTGAGGTCGGATTGCACCACCACGTTGGCGACATTACGATGCACGAACACGTCGCCCGGCAGCAAGCCCATGATTTCGTTGGCCGGCACGCGGCTGTCGGCGCAGCCGATCCACAGATACTCGGGAGCCTGCTGGCTGGTCAGCTTTTCGAAGAAATCCGGCATTTCATTGGTGATGGATTTCACCCAGGCGCGATTTTTGGCGAACAACTCTTCCATTGGCTCTCCTGTCGGGATGCGGCGGTGTGGTGCGGGGCGGGCTGCACAGAGTAAAATTGTTTGGCTGAAAGATCAATCGCGCAGTAACAGAAAGACAGGAGGCGGCACGGTTTTTGATTGCCTCTCAACCCCACTATAATGCGCGACGGATAAAAACTTGAAGAAACTCCCATGAGATTCATAAGCGCTCTTTACCGGGGACTGGACTGCATTACCGAACTGACGGGCAAGTGCATCATCTGGCTGACACTGCTGGTGGTCATCAATACCTGTGTGGTAGTGGCGTTGCGCTACTTCTTCAGCGGCGGCTCCATCGCCATCCAGGAATCACTCACCTATATTCACGCGACTCTCTTCATGCTGGCGATGGGCTATGCCCTCAAGCACGGCAGCCATGTGCGGGTGGATATCTTCTACCGCAACTTCACGCCGCGCACCCAGGCGCTGGTGGATGTATTGGGAGCGCTGCTGTGTCTGCTACCTCTCAGTGTGCTGATTTTCGTCATGTCCTGGGATTATGTGATGGCCAGCTGGGCGGTTCATGAAGTGTCCACGGAAGGCGGTGGCATCAAGGGTGTCTACCTGCTCAAGACGCTGATGCTGCTGTTGCCCGTGACGCTGATCATCCAGGGGGTGGCAGAGTTGCTGAAAAACCTGCTCTTCTTCTTCGGCAAGGGCGGCTCCCATACTCCCGAACAGATGGAGCCACTGTGATGGTCGAGTTCGTTCCACTGCTGATGTTCCTCGCCGTCTGCATCTGCCTGCTGGCGGGTTATCCGGTCGCCTTCACGCTCAGTGGTGTGGCCATGGCCTTTGCCGCAGTGGGCGTCTTGACCGGCCATTTCGACATGGCATATCTCCACGCCGTGCCCAACCGCTTGTTCGGCACCATGGTCAACGCCACCTTGATCGCCATTCCCCTGTTCGTTTTCATGGGGGTGATGCTGGAGAAGTCCCGCCTTGCCGAAGACTTGCTCGACAACATGACGCGGCTGTGTGGCTCCCTCAAGGGCGGGCTCGGCATTTCCGTGGTGCTGGTGGGTGCGCTGCTTGCCGCGAGCACCGGCATCGTCGGGGCAACCGTGGTCACCATGGGGCTCATGTCGCTACCCAGCATGATGAAGCGGGGTTATTCACCGGCTCTGGCTTCCGGTACCATCTGCGCCACCGGTACCCTGGGGCAGATCATCCCCCCCTCCATCGTGCTGGTGCTGCTGGGGGACATCATCTCCACGGCCTATCAACAGGCACAGCTGCGCATGGGCATCTTCATGCCCGACACAGTCTCCATCGGTGACCTGTTCGTTGGGGCCATCATTCCCGGCCTGGTGCTGGTGGTGATGTATGTGCTCTACATCTATGTCTACGCGACCCTGAGGCCCGACAAGGTGCCGAGTGAGCCGCCGCGGGACGAGAATTCGCCGCGGGTCAACATACTCATTCCGCTGCTGCCCCCGGTGGTGCTGATTTTTGCAGTGCTTGGCTCGATCATTTTCGGCGCGGCGACACCGACGGAAGCGGCGGGCGTGGGAGCGATTGGCGCCACCCTGCTCGCCCTGGTCAAGCGCCAGCTGAACCTGGCGCGCCTGAAAGAGGTGATGAGTGCCACCACTCAGATCACCGCCATGGTATTCATGATCCTTATCGGCGCGATCGTATTTTCACTGGTATTCCGCGGTTTTGGCGGCGAGGAGCTGGTCAGCGATCTGTTGAGCATGGTGCCCGGCGGCACCGTGGGTGCGGTGCTGGCGGTGATGCTGGCGATCTTCATCCTCGGCTTCATTCTCGACTTCATCGAGATCACCTTCGTGGTGGTACCCATCGTGGCGCCAGCCTTGCTCGCCATGGGGGTGGACCCGATCTGGCTCGGCATCATGATTGCCGTCAACCTGCAAACATCGTTCCTGACGCCGCCCTTTGGCTTTGCCCTCTTCTACCTGCGCGGCGTGGCTCCAGCTTCCGTGCTCACCACCGATATTTACAAGGGAGTGATGCCCTTTATACTGCTGCAACTGGCCATGCTGGTGGTGCTGTTCCTCTGGCCGGAACTGACGACCTGGCTGCCCAATAAACTTCTAGGCTGAGGATGACAACGTGAGTTCTATCAATACCCCTGCCGCTCCCCATGGCGAACTGGCACTGCGAGTCATCGCGATGCCCAAGGACACCAATGCCCACGGCGACATCTACGGTGGCTGGGTGTTGTCACAGATGGATCTGGCCGGCATGGTGCTGGCAAAGCGCATTGCCCGCGGGCGCGTGGCGACGGTGTCCGTGGGCCGCATGGGGTTCATGCGGCCGGTACCGATAGGCGCCATCGTAAGCTGCTACGCGAGCCTTGTGGAAAGCGGGCGCACGTCGATGCGCATCAATGTGGAAGTGTGGATCGAGTCGGAAACCATGGACGAGCCCGCCAAGCTGTCGGAGGCGGATTTCTGGTACGTTGCCATTACCGAGAACGGCAAGACCCGGCCCATCGGTCAAAGCTGATGGGCGCGGGCGTGAATCAGGCCGCTTCCACGTCCCTGATGTAGGGCAGCAGGTCGGTGTAGCCCCCCACGTAGCGGGTGCCGTGGAGGATCTGGGGCACGGTGCGCACCGGGCGATCCACGACCGACGAAAGATCCGCGGGCTGCATGCCCTGCTGGTAGATGTCGATGTAGTCGAAGCTGTAGCCTTTCGATTTGAGCAACTGCACGGCGGCAACACAGTAGCCGCAGCCGGGACGACCATAAACAGTGAAGTCGGTCATGGGAAATCCTGTGGTTGATTGAACGTGTGCTCAGACTACGTGACGAGGCCCCGATTCTCCAGCCATTTATCTATATGGACTTCATAGGCACCCTCAATCGAACCAGGGGCCTGTCAGGGTTTGCGCAGCGCGGCCAGCAGTTCCACGTGCGGCGTATGCGGAAAAAGATCGAGCGGCTGGATGTGATCGACTACAAAGCCTTGCTGTAGCAAGGTCTGCATATCGCGGACAAAGGTAGCAAGATCACAGGAGATGTAGGCTATATGGCGCAACTTCGATAGTGCGGTGGTGAGTGTGCCGATATGGCGAAAACCGTCCCTGGGTGGATCCAGCACCAGCACTCCCGAACCCGAGGCAGCTTGCGCCGCAGTCCTCGCTCCAGCCTCACTGAACAGATCACACACCAGCCCCTCCACGCCGCGCCAACCCTGGGTGTCGAGAGCATCGACCGCCTCGGCCACACCCTCCACCGCCAGGATGCGCTCGAACCCCGCGTTATGCAGAACCTCGGTGAAATTGCCCGAGCCGGCGAACAGCTCCACCACCGGCAGGGCCTTGTCCGCATTCGCGAGGGAACGGGCCAGCCAATCGCGCATACGCAGATTCTGGGCGCTGTTGGCCTGCTGGAAGGGGCGACGCCTGTTGATGGACACGGTCTCCGCGGTCAGCGCCTCATCGATATCCAGCGTGCTCCATTGCGCCTTGCGGCTCGGGCGCAGCGCGGGATTGGGCAGGGTTGCGAGAAAATCCTTCAGGGTTTGGCGGTTGTGGTCGCTCAGAATGGGGCAATCGTCGATCGCCACCAGGCGGTTCGAGCCCTGGGCTACATAGCCGATGGCGCGGCCATCGCTTTTCAATTGGGCGCGGTTGCGGTAGCCGAACTGCTGCGGTGAGCCCCAAATGGGCCGAATGCGCTCATCGAGGCCCAGGCGACTCAGCGCACGCCGCACCCTCATCTCCTTGGCCGCCAGTTGCGCCTCGTAAGTGACGAACTGCCAGGGGCAGCCGCCGCAATCATCGCGACCAAATCCCTGGTGAACGCACTGAGGCGTCACCCGCTCCGGTGCGGGCCGCAGCAATTTCACCAGCCGGGCGAAACCAAAACTCTTGCGAAACCCCGTTACCCGAAACTCGCCCTCTTCCCCCGGCCACACCCCCGGCACAAAAAAAATCTGCCCGCTGCGATGCTCGACCACGCCATTGCCATCCGACGAAAGATCGCGAACGCTGGCGGTGAAAATATCGTTGACTGCGGGCATGGCTGGAGCCTGGAAGAAAAGGCGCAATGATAACATTGGGATGCGGCTTCGTATCTGGGCTCCCGACTCTGGGCTGCTGGCTCGCAACGCTTTACTCGTTACAATGCGCAACAGGTTTCACACTGAATCGCTATTCAAAAAAATCTATTCAAACAGGAACACCAGCATGACTAGCTCACAACAACGCGCCGCCCTGCAACGTCAAATTTGGGCCATTGCCAACGATGTCCGCGGCGCGGTGGATGGCTGGGACTTCAAGCAGTATGTGCTGGGCACCCTGTTCTACCGCTTTATCAGCGAGAACTTTGCCAGCTACATCGAAGCCGGTGACGAAAGCATCAACTACGCTGAGCTGCCCGACACCGTCATTACCCCGGAAATTCGCGATGACGCCATCAAAACCAAGGGCTATTTCATCTACCCCGGCCAGCTGTTTGCCAATATCGCCAAAAGCGCCCACAGCAACGAAAGCCTCAACACCGATCTCGCCAGGATCTTTGCCGACATTGAAGCTTCCGCCAATGGCTATCCGTCCGAGCAGGACATCAAAGGTCTGTTTGCAGACTTCGACACCACCAGTAACCGCCTCGGCAACACCGTCAAGGACAAGAACGCTCGTCTGTCAGCGGTGCTGAAGGGCGTGGCAGGCTTGGATTTTGGCAACTTTGACGCGGCCCATATCGACCTGTTCGGGGATGCCTACGAGTTCCTGATCTCCAACTATGCAGCCAACGCAGGCAAGTCCGGCGGCGAATTTTTTACCCCACAGCACGTATCCAGGCTGATTGCCCGGCTGGCGATGCACAAACAAACCAGCGTCAACAAGATTTTTGACCCCGCCTGCGGTTCCGGCTCATTGCTGCTGCAAGCCAAGAAACATTTCGACGCCCACATCATCGAAGAGGGCTTCTTCGGCCAGGAGATCAACCACACCACCTACAACCTGGCGCGGATGAACATGTTTCTGCACAACATCAACTACGACAAGTTCAATATCCAGCTGGGCAACACCCTGATCGACCCGCACTTTGGTGACAACAAACCCTTCGATGCCATCGTCTCCAACCCGCCCTATTCGGTGAAGTGGATCGGCTCTGACGACCCCACCTTGATCAACGACGACCGCTTTGCCCCCGCCGGTGTGCTGGCCCCCAAGTCCAAGGCCGACTTCGCCTTTGTGCTGCATGCCCTCAGCTATCTGTCCAGCAAGGGGCGTGCCGCCATCGTCTGCTTTCCCGGTATCTTCTATCGCGGCGGTGCCGAGCAGAAAATCAGAAAGTATCTGATGGATAACAACTTTGTCGAAACCGTGATCTCACTGGCGCCCAACCTGTTTTTCGGCACCACCATTGCCGTGAACATTCTGGTGCTGTCCAAACACAAGGCGGACACCACCACCCAGTTCATTGATGCCAGTGGCCTGTTCAAGAAGGAAACCAACAACAACATTCTGACTGATGAGCACATCGACAAGATCATGCAGGTGTTCGACAGCAAGGCAGATGTGGACCACTTCGCCCGCTCAGTGCCCTTCGAGGAAATCGCCGGCAATGACTACAACCTCTCCGTCAGCAGCTACGTAGAGGCTGCGGACACCCGTGAGGTGATTGATATCGTCCAGCTCAATGCCGAGCTGAAAACCACTGTGGCCAGAATCACCCAGCTGCGTGCCGAGATTGATGTCATAGTGGCCGAAATAGAAGGAGCCTAAGCATGGCAAAGAAGAAGCAGAGCCTGCCAAACATTCGCTCTTCAGCGGCTGAATACCTGACTTTTGTGGCCGCAACGGGTGATAGCCAGACCAGCGTGGAAATGCGCTACGAAGATGAGAACATCTGGTTGACGCAAAAGCTGATAGCTGAGCTGTATGACGTCACTGTGCCCGCCATCAACCAGCACCTGAAACGTATTTTTGACGAGAGCGAGCTGCAGCCCGACGCAGTTATTAAGGATTACTTAATAACTGCCGCAGATGGCAAAAACTACAAAACCAAGCACTACAACCTGCAAGCCATCATCGCTGTGGGCTTCAAGGTCAACAACCCTCGCGCCGTGCAGTTTCGCAAATGGGCAGGCCAGATCGTGAAGGACTACACCATCCAGGGCTGGATCATGGATGTGGAGCGCCTGAAGAAGGGCCACATGTTCACCGATGAGTATTTCGAGCGCCAGCTGGAATATATCCGGGAAATTCGCCTGTCCGAGCGCAAGTTCTACCAGAAGATTACCGATCTCTATGCCACCGCGTTCGATTACGACAGGAATGCAAAGACCACGCGTGAGTTCTTTGCCTTGGTGCAGAACAAGCTGCACTGGGCTGTGCACCGGCATACAGCCGCAGAGCTTATCGTCGCCCGTGCTGATGCGAGTAAGGAAAACATGGGGCTGACCCATTGGGCAGCGGCGCCTGATGGCAAGATTGTTCGCACAGATGTATCCGTAGCCAAGAATTACCTGGATCAGCAGGAACTTAAGTATCTGGAGCGCATCGTTTCGGTCTATCTGGAATTTGCCGAGCTACAGGCCATGCGCAAAATCCCCATGTCGATGCAGGACTGGGCCACGCGACTGGATGGTTTCCTGGAATTCAACGGTAATGAAATCCTCACCGGCCCCGGCAAGATTTCCCACGAGCAGGCCAAGCTCCACGCCGAAACCGAATTTGAAAAATACCGCGTGGTACAGGATCGCCTGTATGAATCTGATTTTGACCGAATGCTGAAGCAGCTGGATCCCAACAGCGAGAGTTATGGTAATGAGTAAGGTGGATTTTTTGGACAAGCTGCTGGATGGCGTGGAGGTGGAGTGGGCTGTCTTAGGTGACGAGCACCTTTTTGATATAGCGAATAGTGGAAGGAAACCGGTAAAAGCCTCTCTGCGCATCCCCGGGCCAACGCCATATTACGGTGCGAACAATATTCAAGATCATGTTGGAGGCCATACTCACGAAGGTGAGTTTGTGTTGATTGCTGAGGACGGTTCAGCAAGCTTGGAAAACTATTCCATTCAATATGCGACTGGGAAGTTTTGGGCAAATAATCATGTCCACGTTGTGCGCGGGTTGTCAGGAGTTGATACGAGATTTATGTACCACTACTTGCGTACAGTAGATTTCGTTCCGTTTTTGACTGGGGGTGGCCGAGCTAAATTGACAAAGGGGAAGCTAACGGAAATTCCCGTGCCTATCCCCTGTCCAGAAAACCCCAAAAAATCCCTTGAGATTCAGGCCGAAATTGCCCGTATTCTGGACGCATTTACCGCCATGACCGCCGAGCTGACCGCCGAGCTTAGCACACGTCAACAGCAATACAACTACTATCGCGACAAGTTATTAAGCTTTGAAGAAGACGAGGTAGAGTGGAAAGCTCTGGGAGAAGTTGGCGAGTTTATTCGCGGTAAGCGTTTTACTAAAGCTGACTACACAGATAGCGGTGTCAGTGTTATTCACTATGGTGAAATTTATACCCGGTATGGCGTGTTTACTGAGAAGGCGCTTTCCAAGGTCAGACCAGAATTGGCCGACTCGCTACGCTATGCAGAGCCAGGTGATGTGGTGTTAACGGATGTCGGAGAAACGGTGGAAGATGTGGGAAAGGCTGTGGCATGGCTCGGTGCCGAGAGGGTAGCTATTCACGACCACTGTTACGCTTTTCGACACGCCATGAACCCGAAATTTGTTTCATACTGTATGCAAACTGCATCCTTTATTGCGGAGAAGGCAAAGTATGTGGCAAGAACTAAAGTAAATACTCTGCTGATAAATGGCTTTTCAAAGGTAAGAATACCTGTGCCGTACCCGGATGAACCGGAGAGGTCGCTTGCCGAGCAAGCCCGTATCGTTGCCATCCTCGACAAATTCGACACCCTGACCAACTCCATCACCGAGGGCCTGCCCCGCGAAATCGAGCTGCGTCGGAAGCAATACGAATACTACCGCGACCTGCTGTTGAGCTTTCCCAAGTCGGAGGCGACGACATGACGCCGGAAGAGCTAACTCGTTTGCTTGAGCGCCTGATTGCCACCTGGGAAAACGAAGTCGTGGAGTTCAAGCAGGCGAGCAACGATTACGATACTAATAAAATAGGTGAGTATTTTTCAGCCCTCAGTAACGAAGCTAATTTGCGCAATGCAGAACGCGCCTGGTTGATATTCGGTATCAATAACAAAACCCGTGCCGTAGTGGGTAGCGATTACCGCATGGAAAGAGAGCGCTTGCAAAGCTTGAAGAACCAGATTGCGCAATCTGCCGAGCCAAGTATTACCTTGCGCGAAATTCATGTGTTGGATCATCCGCAAGGGCGAGTAATTTTATTTGAAATTCCCGCCGCTCCTTGCGGAATTCCTATTGCCTGGAAGGGACATTACTACGCTCGTGCAGGTGAGAGTCGGGCTTCATTGGGATTGGATAAGCTCGATGAAATACGCCAGCAGACCCTGCGTCAAGATTGGACAGCACAAGTTGTTCCAGATGCCACGCTGGACGATCTGGATGAAACAGCCCTTCGAAAAGCACGTGAGTCATTTGCGCAAAAATACGCCAACCGCCTTGAAGCCAGCGAAGTGATGAGTTGGCCATTAAGGGTATTCCTGGATCGCGCACGCCTTACCCAAAACGGACAAATTACCCGAACGGCACTTTTGTTGCTGGGCAAGGCAGAATCGGCATATTTCCTTCTGCCTCACCCGGCACAGCTGACCTGGAAGCTGGAAGGACAGGAGCGAGCCTATGAACACTTTAGCCCACCTTTTTTACTTAGCACGACCCTGCTTTATCAGCGTATTCGCAATATTCAGCTGCGTATTTTGCCGCAAGATGAATTGATCCCTATCGAAGTCTCCAAATATAACCAGAAAATTGTGCTGGAAGCCCTGCACAACTGTATTGCGCACCAGGACTATGCTCGCAATGGTCGGGTTGTAGTAACCGAGCAATCTGACCGGCTGATCTTTGAGAATGAAGGCAGTTTTTTTGAAGGCCAGCCCGATGAATATGTCCAAGGCGACAAAACGCCGCGCCGATATCGCAACCCCTTCCTTACCCAGGCGATGGCTGAACTGAACATGATAGATACCATGGGTTATGGCATTCATCTCATCTATAGAGGCCAGGTGCAGCGCTATTTTCCGCTGCCGGACTACGATCTGAGTCAGACTAATGTGGTCAGGATGACACTCTACGGGGGTGTTGTGGACCCGGCCTATAGCCGCTTGTTGATCCAAAAGACAGATTTGCCGTTGATTGATGTATTGGCGCTCGACCGGGTGCAGAAAAAGCTCTCCATTACGGATAAAGCAGCCAGCCGGTTACGCAAGGCAGGGTTGATTGAAGGGCGCAAGCCGAACTTTCATGTATCTGCTCTGGTTGCCGATGCTACGGCAAGCAAGGCGGACTACATTCACACCCGGCCTCAGGATGATGCGTTTTATGCAAAGTTGCTTACAGACTACCTTGATCGATTTGGCCGCGCGGATCGTGCAGAGATCAACAAGTTGTTGATGGATAAGTTGAGTGATGCTTTGAGCGAGCAGCAAAAGATAGACAAAATCAGTAACTTATTAACCAAGCTAAGACGTAATAATCGCATCATTAACGCGGGCTCACGGAGCCAGCCGGTATGGCGTCTTGCTGAATAGCCACGCCAGGATGCAGAAAGGCAAAGATGCAGAAAGGATGCAGAAAGGTGTCGTTTAAAAAGTTCAATAAAAACAACAGATTGTTGTTTTCTGCAGTTTCCAAGGACAACCCTTGTGCAGAAAGAAAGCGGGCTGAAATGTCAGTGCAGATACGTGACAGACAGCCACCTGACCGGGATACCAGCAAGCAATGACTGATTACAAAACCATCGCCGAAACCAACCATTTTATTGTGCTCGACAGCTACCGCCGAGAATGGCAGGTGGTGGATAGCTACCAGAGTGAAGGTGATCTGGAGCGGGAGTTCATCACTGATCTTGAAAATCAGGGGTACGAATACCTGCCGGGCCTGAACAGCGCCCAGACCATGCTGGCCAATGTGCGCACACAGCTACAGGCGTTGAACGCTGTGGCCTTCAGCGAGGGCGAGTGGCTGCGCTTTGTCGAGATCTTTCTGGACAAGCCCAGCGACGGCATTCTCGACAAGACCCGCAAGATTCATGACGACTACATCCATGACTTCGTGTTTGACGATGGCCGCATTCAGAATATCTATCTGCTGGACAAGAAAAACCCGGCGCGCAACAAACTGCAGGTGATCAAGCAGTTCGAGCAAACCGGAACTCATGCCAACCGCTATGACGTGACCATCCTGGTCAACGGTCTGCCGCTGGTGCAGGTAGAGCTGAAAAGGCGCGGTGTAGCCATTCGCGAAGCCTTCAACCAGGTGCACCGCTACAGCAAGGAGAGCTTCAACAGCGACAATTCGCTGTACAAGTACCTGCAGCTGTTCGTGATTTCCAACGGCACTGATACGCGCTACTTCGCCAATACTACCCGGCGGGACAAGAACAGCTTCGACTTCACCATGAACTGGGCGCTGTCGGACAACCAGCCCATCAAGGATCTGAAGGACTTCACCGCCACCTTCTTCCAGAGAAAGACCCTGCTGGAAGTCCTGCTGAAATACTCGGTGTTTGATGTCAGCGATACTTTGCTGGTGATGCGCCCATACCAGATTGCTGCTACCGAGCGCATTCTGTGGAAGATCAACAGCTCCCATAACGCCAGAAACTGGAGCAAGCCGGAAAGCGGTGGCTTTATCTGGCATACCACCGGCTCCGGCAAGACCCTGACCAGCTTCAAGGCAGCGCGGCTGGCGACTGAGCTAGATTTCATCGACAAGGTGTTTTTCGTGGTAGACAGGAAAGACCTGGACTACCAGACCATGAAGGAATACCAGCGCTTTTCGCCGGACAGTGTCAACGGCTCGGATAGCACCGCCGGGCTCAAGCGCAATATCGACAAGGATGACAACAAGATCATCGTTACCACCATCCAGAAGCTCAACAACCTGATGAAAGGCGAAGGGGATTTGCCGATCTACCGCAAGCAGGTGGTGTTCATCTTCGACGAGTGCCACCGCAGCCAGTTTGGTGAAGCGCAGAAGAACCTGAAGAAGTTCAAGAGGTTCTACCAGTTCGGTTTTACCGGTACGCCGATTTTCCCGCAGAATGCCCTGGGCGCGGAAACCACCGCCAGCGTGTTTGGCCGCGAGTTGCACTCCTACGTGATTACCGATGCCATCCGTGATGAGAAGGTGCTCAAGCTCAAGGTGGACTACAACGATGTGCGCCCGCAGTTCAAGGGGATCGAGAGCGAGCAGGATGAGCAGAAGCTGACAGCAGCGGAGAACCGCCAGGCTCTACTGCATCCCGAGCGTATCCGCGAGATATCGCAGTATATTCTCAACCACTACCGGCAGAAAACCCATCGCCTGCAGTCAGGTGCGAGGGGCTTCAATGCCATGTTTGCGGTCAGCAGCGTGGATGCGGCCAAGCTTTATTATGAGACACTGAGCCAGTTGCAAACGACCAGCGAGAAGCCGCTGAAGATCGCCACCATCTTTTCCTTTGCCGCCAACGAGGAGCAGGATGCCATTGGCGATATTAAGGACGAGAGCTTCGATGTTTCGGCCATGAACAGTAGTGCCAAGGAATTCCTGAGTGCCGCTATCAACGATTACAACGCATTCTTCAAGACAAGCTTCGGTGTGGACAGCAGCGGCTTCCAGAATTACTACCGTGATCTGGCCAAGCGGGTTAAATCCAGAGAGGTCGATCTGCTGATTGTGGTGGGCATGTTCCTGACAGGGTTCGACGCGCCCAGGCTCAACACACTGTTTGTCGACAAGAACCTGCGTTACCACGGTCTGATCCAGGCCTACTCGCGCACCAATCGGATTTATGATGCGACCAAGACCTTCGGAAATATCGTCACCTTCCGCGATCTCGAAAAAGCCACTATCGATGCCATCACCCTGTTCGGTGACAAGAACACCAAGAACGTGGTGCTGGAGAAGAGCTACAAGGAATACATGGAGGGCTTTACCGATATCGTCACCGGTGAAGCACGCCGTGGCTTTATGGATGTGGTGTCAGAGCTGGAACAGCGCTTCCCTGAGCCGGACAAGATCCTCAAGGAGAAGGACAAGAAGGAATTTACCAAGCTGTTTGGCGAATATCTGCGGGTAGAAAACATTCTGCAGAATTTCGATGAATTTGCCAGCCTGAAGGCCCTGCAGACCATTGATCTCAACGATCCCGACGTTGTGGAAGCATTCAAGGCACAGCATTACCTGGATGACGATGACCTGGCCGCAATGCAGAGTATCAGGCTGCCTGCCGATCGCAAGATTCAGGATTACAAATCGACCTACAATGATATTCGCGATTGGCTGAGAAGGGAAAGAGCGGGCAACAATAAAGACCAGTCCACCATCGACTGGGATGACGTAGTGTTTGAAGTGGATCTGCTCAAGTCCCAGGAAATCAATCTGGACTACATCCTTGAGCTGATCTTTGACCACAACAAGAAAACCAGAAACAAGGCTGATCTGGTCGAAGAGGTGCGTCGCATGATCCGCGCCAGCCTGGGCAACCGGGCCAAAGAGAGTCTCGTGGTGGATTTCATCAACCAGGCTGATCTGGATGAGATTCCCGACAAGGCCAGCATCATCGATGCCTTCTTCACCTTTGCACGCGCAGAACAGCAGCGTGAGGCGCAGAGACTGATCGACGATGAAAACCTGAATGCGGAAGCAGCAAGGCGCTATATCGCCATCTCGCTGAAGCGGGAGTTTGCCAGTGACAATGGCACCGAGCTGAACAGCGTTCTTCCCAGAATGAGTCCATTGAGCCCTCAGTATCTGACGAAGAAACAAAGTATCTTTCAGAGGATTGCTGCCTTCGTTGAAAAGTTCAAGGGAGTGGGGGGAGAGCTGTGACACGCCCTGTTTTCTTATATTTACCAAGAGCTTGTTACATTTACAAAGAGCCTCTTACATTTACATAGAACAAAGGGAATGCCATGAAAAATAACCACCTTTTTCCCTATGTCGCAACTTTCCTGTGCGGGCTGATCGTCTATCTGGTGATCGTCATGGCCACGGGCAGAAGCGAAGCCTGGGATGATGGCTCTTACTATCTCCTGGGCATTCCGTTCATGTGTGCCGTTATCTTCGTCATCGCCTATCGGTTTCCGGTCAGGCCCTGGCGCTGGGTACTTGCCATGACGGGCGGGCAGGCGCTGGGCGCCTTGCTGAACGGCAGCGACTTCTCATTGCTGCCGTTTGCCATTGTTTTCATGATGTTTATCTCCATTCCCCAGTTCATCACCGCCAGGTACGCGGCGAGTTTGGCGCTCAGGAAAGCCGATAGATGATGCTCGCTTTATCGCGGCTTGATGGCTGTAAGCCGTAAATTCTGGCAGAGCTCGGCACTTCCAGTGCTCCGGCTTGCACAGTAGTCAGAAATTCAGGTTACAGCCCTGATCTCCGCTGCATATCGTAGGGGCAATTCATGAATTGCCCCCAGAGTTTTTACTCTGACCCCAACGGTTCAAACAGAATTCTGTCGCCGCGGAAGGTGCCCAGCCACAGGCCGTCCTTGTCGCGCAGGGCGACCGTGGCGGCCCAGAAGCCGGGGCCGGGTTTGCCGGTTGCGAGAATTTCCACGGTCATGTCCTGCGGATGGATTTCCGCGACTTCCCATTCGTTGACGCAGATCGGACCAGGGTTGTCGCAGTTGTCCGGGTCACCAAGCCTGTGGCCGGTAGCGAGAAGGCTGCCCTCCTCCGTCCAGCGCAGGTTGTCGGGCCGGAAGGGCAAGGCGACACTGGCATTTTTGGTCAGGTTGGTTCCGTCGCGCTGGAAGCGTACCACTTCACTGCCGCCCCAGGCGGCGACGAACAGCCACTGGCCGTCAGGCGACGAGGCGATACCGTTGGGGCCGGACATTTCCGTACCAACAGCGGCGACGACCGCTTCGCCCGGGCGCCAGCCGTACAGAAAGCCGGTAATTTCGCCGTCGAGCATCCTCTGCGCGCCGGGAGGTTCGCCCTGAGTGGAAATGCGCGTGGTGTAGAAGGCGCCATCTTCGAGGATGGTGACGGCGTTGATGGAGGCGTCTTCCGGCATCAGTACGCAACCGATCCAGGTCGCGGTAGGTGTGTCGCCACTGGTGTCGATGTCGAACACTTCGACGGATTCGCGGGCACCGTGGGCGGTGACGTAAAGCCGGTGGTGATTGTCGCCGACAGTTTTGAGATCGAGCCCATGGGTTGAGAAATTGTTGACGTCCGGCGCGCTGGGGCATGCGGGAAACAGCTCGTTGTTCTGAACATCGCGCGAGTTGGCGCCGGGATAGAGCGTTTCGATGGTGCGCGTTGCGGGATCGACCAGATAAAGTCCTCCCGGTGGTTCGGTGCTGGTGGTGCGGCTTGCGATGAAGCGTTCATTGCCGGGCAGCCAGATCAGGTCTTCGGCGTTGGTCAGGCCGCACAGGGCATTCTGGTCGTCACAGTTATCCTGCGCATGAACGCCAGGTACCGCGAAAAAGCAGAGCATCAATAAAAGCTGAAAGGGACGGCGAAGTTCGGTAGTTATCATGGTTGTCTCCTTGTTGCATTACGCAGTGGTTGGGATTTTAGGCTACGATTCTGCTTGGTGATCCCTGCTATATACCGTAGGGGCAATTCATGAATTGCCCCTACACCCGCGCAGGAAAATCGAGATATGGCAACGTGACGTCTACGATATATAGGCATATAGTTTGCAGGTTGGGCTTCGTTTCTCAGCCCAACCTACAGGTGGACCCCACAAAATTACATTGAAGCATTACTAACTATCGATCGACATGGCCAGCGTGCGACTGATCTGCGCATAGCCCCAGCCACTTTCGGTGCGCCATTGATTATAGGCATCCTGCACTTTTCGCATTGCCGCCTTGCCGCTGGGCGGCTTGTCCACCACGCCGGCATTGATCAGCGCGGTAACACCATCGCGGCTCAGCACGAAACCATCGCAACCCACCGCGCGCAAAAAATATTGCCCGCTGTTGCCGCCGAGGCGCGCGCCCTTCTTGTTGAAAAATTCCAGCAGGCCAATGAAATCGTCCGTGGGCCAGGTGGCGAGAAAATTACCGAAGCTGCCGTGGCTTTTCTGCACGTCGAGCACCATGGCGGCGTTGCGCGGTACGGTGTGAATTTTCTGCCGATTGCGCACGATGCGCTCATCTTCGCACAGGGCATCGAAATCGTCGGGGCTCATCATTGCGCAGCGCAGCACATTGAAATTCCAGAATGCGCTCTCGAAGCCGGGCCATTTGTGATCGATGATTTTCCACACGAAACCGGCCTTGAAAACCGCGCGGGTCATGGCCGACAGGTAGCGGCTGTCATCCTCCTTCGTCAGTTGCTCCGGCGTTTTGATGCCGCCGGATACAAGGGCCGCGAGTTCGTCATCGCCACCCTTGCGTTGTGCGGCTCGCTGGCGAATATCTGCAAAGGGAGTGACAGCCATTGCCTTATTTTTTCATCCATGAGCCGGTGACGTTGACGTATTGGCCGGGGGGCGTTTTGTCGATGGCCTTTTTGCCCGCCAGTGCCTCTACATCGGAAATCGCGATGCCGTTTTGTTTGGCAATGCGCTGGTATTCCGCCTTGCGTTTTGCGTTGATGTCATTGACCAGCGTATTGACCTCTGCACTCGATTTTACCGCGCCCAGATAACCGTTGACGGTTTCACCGACGAGCCCCTGATTTTTGGCATCCTGCAAGTCCAGTGCGAAGGCGTGGCTGGCGCTCAGCAGCAGTGCGATGACCAGTGCGCCGGTTTTGCCGCGCAGGCTGGTGGCCAGTGGCTGAAAACGTGAAGTGTGTAAAAATTTCATGACATGCATTCCCGTGACTGGTTAAAACAGATCGCTGTCTTCAGAGAAAATATTCTCCAGATCCTTGTCCACCTTGACGCGGATTTCGTGATCGATCTTGACGTTGAGGTTGATGGTGATGGGTTCGCTCGGCGCTTCCACTTTCACCGTCGGCGTACAGGCCGCGAGCATCATGGTGCAGGCAAGCACCGCTGCGGCTTTGGTTATCAGGTCCATAGTGATTTCCTGTGTTCTAGCGGTAGCCCTGTTGTTCCAGCCGCTGTTCGAGTTTTTTGGTCACTTCATCCGTCAGTTGCAGCACTTTGAAAAGATCGTACAGGTTTTCCTCCAGATTGATGTTGAAGTTTACCTGACGGCCATCGAACTCCGCCGGGTTGCTGCCCCACAACTGTACACCCAACAGCATGTCGCCAGAAGGCTCGAACTGTGCGCTGATGCTCAGTGTGCGGTAATTGAAGTCCTCCAGCAGACGCAACGCCATCGCCAGTTGCTGGTTGGTCGCCTGCAGCGCCTCGGCCTTGGCGCTGGTAAAGACGATGCGGCCATCGCCGCTGTTTGCCAGCTTGCCGTTGTTGATACGCACGCCCTCCTCTTCCAGTACCAGGGGGATTTTGCCATTCAGGACGCCAGTGCCGCTGACGCCCTGTTTCTCGTAAAGGCGCAGAATTTCATCGAGGCGCAGGTTAGACAGCACGATATCGAGACTGTTTCCGGAAAACGGCAAATCGATATCCGCAGGCGCGGCAAGCTCCACCCGGCCGCCAAACAAATCGGCTGCCAATTTGTCGAGGCGCCAATGGCTGGGCGCGAAGCTTGCGCTTTTCTTGAGCTGCCCGCTGATTTCGAGCCCGGACATGACGACACCGGCGCGAACTTCGCCCGCATGCAGGCGAAGCGGCTCGGGCGACGACCAGTGGCTGCCATCGTTGCTCAGGAGGGCATCGACCCCGGCTTCCGTGAAGGCAACGCCCTCGGCCATGCCGGTAAGGTCATGGGCCTTGAAGTGATAGCGACTCAGCAGCGGCCCCGAAGTAGCGCCGGCGGTTTGCGTGAGCTGAACGCTGAGGCTGCCCTCCCCTGCAGCGAGGGCGAGTTCACCATCGTAGATGCCGTATTTGCTCAATTGGGCGCCGGGCGTGGCAAGATCGCCAAAACGAATGTCCGCCCCGGCATTGAGGGCGCTGCCCGCGTAGGTGCCGCGGTATTCGCCGCTCACCTGCCACTCTTCCACGGCGAGGCCGCCCGAGAAGGCGACGCTCTCTTCGTTGACAGCCAGTTTTGTCGTAAAAGTCAGCGCTGGCAGATGATGGCCGGCCCAGGGCACGGTGGCTCCACCGTGCAGGGTGGCCGCTATTGCCGCGCCGCGTACTTTCAGCTCATCGAGCAGGCCCTGAACGCTGAGACCGTCTTCGCCGCCGATGCTGAGCGCGATGGCGGCGGCGCTGCCATCCACTGCGGGTTGCTCCTCCTGGTCTGTGCGCAGCACGAAAGCGGTGCCTTCCGCGATGCGCAGTGCCAGGGGCGCGCCATCGGCGAGATCGAAGGGCGTTGTGAGCGCCTGCCAGAAAGCCTCTTCCAGTGCGCCCTCCAACAGCAGCGGCGCGTTCAGGTGAATTTCCACACCGCCGGGGCTGCTGGTGAGCGCCAGGTCGAACGACAGCTGTGCTGCGGCGAGGCCGAGGTCGGCAAAGCGCGCACTGTGGAGTCGGCCCGCAACAGTGGCATCGATGGGCAGCGCCAGCGGTGCAAGCTCGGCGAGGGGCAGGTCGCGAGCCAGGGTCAGGTGGCCGCTTGCGGTGGCGTCCGCGCCGATGGCGGTGTCCGCCGTGCCAACTGCGGCGTCGGGTGCTGCCAGCGCAGCCAGATCGGTGTGCTGCAAACGGGCAGAGAACGCCAGAGCCAGATCAGCGGGCGGAGATGCTACGGTTTTCAGCGCCAGAGTGCCTTGCAGGGCGCGCCCGTCGTCGTCGAGGCGTACGTCGAAGTCGGGTAGCCAGCGAAACTCCCCCGCTTTGGCGATCAGACGCAGGGGCGGCAGCGCTGGGCCATCTTCCATCGCGGTGACCACCTGGAAGGTGCCGGTCAGTTCGCCGTTCTCATTGGCAAGGCCGATGGCCGTGCCCTGCACGGCAAGGTGCACGTCGGCCAGGGTCGCATCCAGATCAAGCCCTGCAACGGCAACCTTTGCCACCGGCAGGTGCAGCGCCTCGAGAGTATCGAGCAGTTGCGCCAGGGTGAAGGGTTCTTCGACCGCCTTATCGGAAGGCTGCTGTTCCAGCTGGATACTGAGGGTGTCGGCGCCGATGCCATGGATTTCGCCGTCCAGCAAGGTGCGCCAGTGGTAGCTGGCCACCAGATTGTCGACGGCAACGGTGAAGCGCCAGTCGTCGTACTGGCCGCTCAGGGTGAGCGCCGTGGTGCCCGCGCCACTCAGGCCCCAATAGGGCTCGCCGATGTGGAAAGATTCCACGCCATAGGCGCTGAGCTGGCCGTGCAGCCATCTTTCCAGAAGTGAGGGAATTTTTTGCGACAACAGCATGAAGGCGCCGCCGATGAGCAGCGCTGTGAACAACAACAACCATCCTTTTTTGTTCATGCAGCGACCAGAGTGCGGGAAAAGCCCCTTGCCTCTCAACAGACACCCAAAAGGCTATTGAGTTTTGGCGACCTCGTCGATTTTGCGAAACGAGGGCGCCAGAAACCAGATGGCCAGCATGGCCGAACTGAGTACCACGGCGGTGATGGTCATGCCCCACGCGGGGCCGATGTGCTTGGCGGCGTAGGCCAGCGGCAAGGTGCCGACGGGGGCGAGCCCGTATGACATCACGGTCATGGTGGTGACCCGACCGCGGTATTTTTCGTCCGTCATCAGTTGTACACCGGTTTGCATCAGGGTCTGGGTCAGCACCGACGAACTGTATACGCAGAACACCACGCCCACCGCAACCCAGAACCAGGGCGTGTGGCTGAGCAGCATGAAAAACAGGCCGACCAGCATTCCGGAGATCATCAAGGGCTTGGCGAGACTGCCGTCCTTGACGAACATCATCAACATGGAGCCCGCGAGGCCACCGATGCCGGTGGCCGCCATCATGATGCCGAGGCCGCTGGCGCCCCTGCCCCACAGGTGGTCGACGAAGATCACCATGGTGTGTTGAAACGGCACCAGCAGCAAAATGGGCAGCATCCCGAACAGAATACACATGGCCAGCGGGCGGTTGCCGGCAATGTAGACGAAGCCGTCGCGAATTTCACGCAGCAGCGGCTCCTTCTCACCTTCCCGGTAGGGATGGCTTGCCTTGAAATGGAAGGTGCACAGCAGGGTGAAGCAGTGCACCAGAATCAGCAGAAAGTAGCCGTGGAGAATACTGGTCCAGTCGACGATCAGCCCGGCAACGGCGGGGCTGATCATGCGCGCCACGTTGCCGCCGCCGGCCATCAGCGCCATAGCCTTGCCGAACTGGTGGCGCTCCACCACCTGCACCACCATGGCGGTGCGCGCAGGAGACACGAAGGTGGACGTCGAGGTCACCACCATGGCACTGATGACCAGGTAGCTGAACTGCAGGTGGCCGGTGGCGAGCAGGATCACGATCGACAGGTCTGAAACGATCAGCACGCACTGGGCGAGAAGAATCAGCTTGCGCCTCTCCACGCGGTCGATCACGGCCCCGGAAAAGAACGAACCGACCAGAATACAGGCTGCCGCCGCCAGGTTGATCCAGGCCAGGGACATCTCGTCGCCGGTAATCTCCCAGGCCAGCAGCGAGCGCAGCAGCAGTGTGGCCGAGAACGTGAAAAAGTGGGCGAAATTGCTCGAAAACAGCCAGCGGAACTGGTCGTTGCGAAACAGGATCTTCAACGGCTGACGAAGGGATGGCGAGCGCGACCTGGCCATCAGTAAGCCCGCGCCGCCTCGTCGATCTTGCGGAACGACGGCAACAGAAACCAGATCGCCGTTACGCAGATGAGCAATATCACCGCGGCGGCGGTCAACGCCAGCGACGCACCGATGTGCTTGGTGGCGAATGCCAGCGGAAAGGTGCCCACGGGGGCCAGGCCGAAGGTCATCAGGGAGATGGTGGTGATGCGGCCGCGATACCTGTCCTCGGACATGAGCTGCACGCCGGTATGGACCAGGATCTGGGTCAGCACCGACGAGCTGTAGATGCCGAACATGATGATCACGGCGAGCCAGAACCAGGGAGAGTGGCTGAGCAGGATCAGGAAAATGCCCATGAAGACGGTGGCCACGATCATCGGCTTCATCAGGCTGCCGTCCTTGATCATGGCCATCAGCACGGACCCCAGCAGGCCGCCCACACCCATCGCCGCCAGCATGATGCCGAGTCCGCTGCCGCCTTGGCCCCACAGTTCCTCGACGAATACCACCATCATGTTCTGGAAAGGCACCACGATGAGAACCGGCAATATCCCGAAGAGAAGGCACAGCGCCAGCGGCCGGTTGCGGGAAATATAGGCAAAGCCTTCACGGATTTCGCTGAAAATCGCGCCCCGCTGCGGGTCGTGCACGGGATAGCTGCGCTTGACGTTGAATGTGCACCACAGGGCGATGGCATGCACGGCGACCAGTGACAGATAGCCTTGGGCCAGACCCCACCAGTCGGCGATGAAGCCAACTGCGGCGGGGCTCACCATGCGCGAAATGTTGACGCCGCCGGACATCATTGCCGACGCCTTGCCGAAGGACGCACGGCCCACGGATTCCACCACCATCGCGGTGCGCGCGGGCATGATGAACGGAAAGGTGGTGCTGACCGCGAAGGCGCTGACCAGCAGAAAGCCGAAGGTCAGGCGATCCATGACCAACAGCACGAGCACGCTGCCCTCTGCCGCCAGCAGCACCGTTTGCGCGATGAGCATCATGCGTCGCCGCTCGACGCGGTCGATGACGGCGCCGGCAAATATCGACGTGAAGAACATGCAGCCCGCCGCCACGAGGTTGATCCACGCCAGCGACATCTCGTCGCCGGTGATCTTCCAGGCCAGTAGCGAGCGCAGCAGCAATGTCGCGGAAAAACCGAAGAACATGGCCACGTTGCCCAGCAACAGCCAGATAAACTGGCGGTTGTGTACAAGCTGCACCCAGGGGCTGGGTTTGAGTCGGGCGTTGGGCTTGGGCATGGCTGCTTGGTGGCGGGCTCCCTTGTTCTTTTTGCTCGTAAGTCAGCAATATAGGCTGCACGGGTCTGCAAGTGCGACTTTCTTGAATCTCTTTTTCAAGAGCTCTGGCAGGACGTAGTTTGTTGACGCTATGGCTCAAAAAAAGCGCCGGCCAGGCGCAAGAAGAGCTGATTCTACCCTGGATGGCACAGCGGCCACTGCAGGAGCGGCCCTGGTCGCGAACCTCTCAATGGAATTTTCACGGCGAGCCCGCTCATACCGAGGCTTTTTACAAAAGAGTCCTGCCGTCGGGCCCCGCAGCGCACTCCTCTCCGAAACCGGCGGGATGCTGAAGGGCTACAGAGCGACACTCGACCGCGAAGTGCAGCGGCAGTGCGGAAAGTCGAAGGGACTAGTGCCACGGAGGCAGGACAGACAAGCGGGCCATTATAGACGAATTGTGACAGAGAGACGAATCCGTTCCCGGGTGTTGGTGTCGCCCTCTCCCCAACCCTCTCCCTGAAGGGAGAGGGAGTTATTGCGGTGCCTCGTCTGGAAAAGTAAGGGGGTTGTTGCGACCCCCATTCTGCCCCTCTCCCTGAAGGGAGAGGGAGCCGTTGCGGTGCCTCGTCTGGAAACGTGAGGGAATTGTTGCGACCCCCCATTCTGCCCCCTCTCCCTTTAGGGAGAGGGCTGGGGAGAGGGAAGATAAAAGTCCCTTCCACCCTCACAACCACTGCAACGGCGGCTCGGCTATGGTGGCGAGCTGCTCCCGCAGTTCGAGGATGTGGTCGCCCCAGTAGCGCGCCGTGTTGAACCAGGTGAATACCCGGGGAAAGGCCGGGTCCTGCCAGCGCCGTGCCAGCCAGGCGGCGAAATACATCAGCCGCAGGGCGCGGAAGCCTTCCGCCCAGCGCAGCTGGCGCGGATCGAAGTCGCAGAATTCCGCGTAGGCATCGAGGATTTCACAGAGCTGCGCGGTCTGGCGCTGGCGCTCGCCGCTCAGCAGCATCCAGATGTCCTGTATGGCGGGCGCCATGCGGGCATCGTCGAAGTCCACGAAATGGGGCAGATCGTCGCGCCACAGGATATTGCCGGGATGGCAGTCGCCGTGAACGCGAATGTAATCGTCGCCGCGCAGGGTGGAAAAAGCGTCTTCAACCGCCGCCAGCAGATCATGCGCCACGCCGACGTATACCGCTTTCAGGTCGGCGGGGATCATGTGGGTGGCAATGTAGTCGACGGACTCGTGTCCAAAGCTCTGTACGTCGATGGCGAGACGGTGGACGAAGGGCCGCGCCCTGCCCACCTGATGGATGCGGCCGATGCATTTGCCGAGGGTGTGCAGGTTGTCCAGATTGTCGAGCTCGGGGGCGTGGCCGCCGCGGCGCGGATAGATGGCGAAGCGAAAACCGCCGAAGTGGGCGAGACTGGTCTGCCTGTCGTCGCCGGGAATCAGCAGCGGCGCGACGATGGGCAATTCCTGCTCTGCCAGCTCGAAACAGAACTGGTGTTCTTCGAGAATTTGCTCGTCGCTCCAGCGTTCCGGGCGGTAGAACTTGACGATCACAGGGCTGCCTTCGTCCAGCCCCACTTGATACACCCGGTTTTCGTAGCTATTGAGCGGCAGCAGGCGTCCGTCGCACCAAAGCCCGGTGCTCTGCACCGCATCGATGATCAAATCGGGAGTGAGGCGCTCGAAGGGGTGTTGCGGGTCTTGCTCGATCATGGTTCCGGATTCCGTTTTACTGCGTGCGGGTTGCCGGTGATGGCGACGGCGCCAGCTCTACAGGTACGCCACGCTCGCCTGCGCGACCACCAGTGTACCCAGTTCGGCGCGCACTGTATCGCCATGGTGCAACTCGCCCACCCCTTTGGGGGTGCCGGTCATGACCACATCGCCGGGCAGCAGGGTGAAATAGCGGCTCATTTTTTCGAGCAGGGCAACAACGGGAAACAGCATCTGCCCGGTGTTGCCGTCCTGCACCAACTCGCCGTTGCGCCACAGCCGCACCGCCAGATTCTGAATATCCGTGGTGGGCAAAGAGGGCGCAAAGGCGGACAACACGCAACTGCCATCGAACGCCTTGGCCTGCTCCCAGGGGTGGCGCCTGGCCTTGAGGTTGTCCTGCAGGGCTCGCAAGGTCAGATCGAGCCCGACGCCAAGGCCGGCGATGGCGCCGCGCGCCTGCTCCGGGGAGCAGCGCCGTAGCGGCTTGCCGATCAGCACCGTCATTTCGGTTTCGTAGTGGTGAATGCCGAGATCCGCAGCCAGTGCCAGTTCGCCGTCGAACGCGGTAATCGCGGTCGATGGCTTGAGGAACAGCAGCGGCGCCTCGGGCACCGAGTTGTTCAGCTCGGCGGCGTGCGCCGCGTAGTTGCGCCCCACGCACAGCACCTTGCCCGCGGGCCAGGGCGTCGCATCGCCGCTGATGAAGCGGTGCTGGTAGTGATCAGAAGAGG
Organism: uncultured Porticoccaceae bacterium; assembly: GCA_964469165.1. Lineage (GTDB taxonomy): Bacteria > Pseudomonadota > Gammaproteobacteria > Pseudomonadales > Porticoccaceae > CAYXXZ01. Next base: position 86,784 of record CAYXXZ010000001.1, on the reverse strand, counting down.
CCATCGGGCAGTGCCTTGGCATCGTTGTAGGCGAGCCAGCCCTTGATGATGCGGTAGATGTACCACAGGGTCACGGCGCCGAGAATGAGCACGCCGATACCGATGATCAGCAGCACGAAGCCGATGAACGCCCCCAAAAGCGAGTACCAGAAGGTTTTGATCTGCCACTCGAAATGAGATTCCAGCCAGGTGCCTTTCACCTCGTCGCGCTTCAGATAGTTGATGAAGACGCCGGCAATGGCGCTGATGCCCACCAGAAAGCTCAGGGCCTGGAGGATGTAGACCAGCAGTACCAGGTTTTTTTGCTTGTCGCTGACGGCGGGAGAGATGGGGGTGTTTTCCATGGTATCGATCTCTGTTTGAAAGTGTCATACCGACAGACCCTAGCCCTGCCGGAACGTTTCGCCGCCAATCATCGGGTTTGTCTCGCCAATGCGCAACCCGCGCGACGTGGACAGGCTGGGCGCGATGCGTACAATCCCTTTCGGCCCGCTTTTGTTCAGATGTGCGAATGGCGGCGGACGTTCTCCCACCGCTGGAAAACAGGATATCCATGGACCCCATTGCCCACACTCTCACCGGTGGTGCGCTGGCCGCTACCGGTCTGCGCCGCGCCACCCCGCTGGCCACCGCCGCCCTGCTGATTGGCGCCAACATTGCGGATGTAGACATCGTCGTCGCTTTCGCCAGCGATTACATGGCTCTCGCCCACCGCCGCGGCTGGACCCACGGGGTGCTCGCGTTGGTGCTGCTGCCGCCCTTGTTGGCGGCGGGGTTGCTGTTGTGGGACAAATTGGTGCGACGACGCTGGCGACCGGGCGCGGAACCGGCGCGTTGGTGGCCGCTGCTGCTGGTCAGTGCGATTGCCGTGATCAGCCACCCTGCTCTCGACTGGCTCAACAATTATGGCCTGCGCTGGCTGATGCCCTTCGATGGCCGCTGGTTCTATGGCGATGGACTGTTCATCATCGATCCCTGGCTGTGGCTGATATTTGGTGGACTGTGTTTTCTGTTGTGGTCGCAGCGCCTTCCCGCCCTGCTCGCCTGGCTGCTGTTCTGGCTGCCGACCTCGTGGCTGGTGCTCACCAACCCGCTGGTACCCGGTGTGGCGCAAGGCCTGTGGCTGGCCGGTCTGGTTGCCGTCGCCGTTCTGCGCCTGAGACACGTTGTTCCCGGCGAAATGGCGGCGCGTACTCTGGTCGTGGTGGTGACCGCCTACATGGCGGCAAATGTAATCGCCAATATACCGGCGCGAGCAGAGGTGCGCAGCGCGCTGGCGGAGCGCGGCCTCGGCGCCGCACAGGATGTGATGATCGGCCCGGTACCCGCCAATCCCTTACAGGGCACCGTGGTAGCCGCCACGGAAGACGCGTATTACCTGGGCGCTTGGGACTGGCTCGCGACACCGCACCTGACCCTCTACGACTGGCATATCGATCGCAATCTCGATGATCCTGCCGTCGTACAAGCGGCGCAGGATATCAGCGCCCAGCGCTATCTGTCCTGGTCACGCTTTCCCTACGCGCTGATCGAACGGGGCGAGAGCGAGGTGGTGGTGCGTTTCGAGGATGCCCGCTATGCGGATTTTCCGCGCGGAATCAGTGGCCCGGAAGTGGTGGTAAAAGGCAGTAAGGTGGTTGAAAAGTGATCGGTTTCAGAAGGTTAGAGAATAATCCCTTCCCTTCCACAGGGTGAATGCCGGAGCTGGGAGCCAGCGGCGCTTCGCTCTGAACGCGATTCTTTTTCAATCAAAGCTGGTCTGTCTCTGAATATTTGTAGAGACCAGATTGATAAGGTAAGGAATATTCCTTACCTTGTTGGCGTGAGCATTACCGACGAGGCTTTGACCGTGTCTGCCATTCACGAACAAGCTACCTTAGACCTCCAAAGGGCAGATCACCCTGCCCAAGTCCATCCGCCAGGCTCTGGGTGTGGCCACCGGCGAGAAAGTGGCATTTGAGTTGCGCAATGGCGATGTGATTGTCACCCGTGCCGATGCCGGCCATGAAGATCCGGCCATCGCTGCCTTTCTGAGCTTGCTGGAACAGGATATCCGCCAGGGCAAGCACCTTGGGCCTCTGCCGGATACTCTCGCTCAGGCCATGTTGGCCAATCTGGAGCATCCGGTGGATCTTGATGAAGACATGGAAGGAGACGTCGCCCTCTGATGCAACGCCATGGATGGATACTGTTGTTCCATGAATGCATTCTGGAACAACTGCGAAAACTGGAATCAGCCGCCGAGCGTGCGCAGCGCAACGACCCGCAAAGTTACCAAGGCAATGCCAACGTAAAGTTGTTCAGAGCTCTGAGCCAGTTGCTTCTTGAGGTCATACCCCGCGACCCGGGCCGGGGTGAATATCGGCAAGGCAACACACTGGGGCCGGCACACCGCCATTGGCGGCGAGCCAAGGTTGGAAGGCGTTTCCGTCTGTTCTTTCGATATGACACCAGGTCCAGGACCATCGTGTTCGCCTGGATCAACGATGAGCAGACACTTCGTTCCTCCGGTAGCAAATCCGATCCCTACGCGGTGTTCGAGAAGATACTCCCGCGCGGCAACCCACCAGACGATTGGGAAAGCCTTGTGGCAGCGAGCCGGTCAGGCTGGTTGAAGAAGGAGTAACAATGCTCCTTGACGGGCGAATACCTGCGCCCTGCTCGCGCGGAATATTGTAGGGCAGCTTGGCGTCTCACAGGCGGCGTATGCGCAGATGGAAAGTGCCAAGAAGCTGCGCTGGGTTACCCGTGCCAAAATCAATGAAGCGCTGGGAATTGAGTTGGAGCAGCTGAATCTTTGATGAGAGAATTCTTGTTCTGACCCCGATCTCGCTGTAGGGGCAATTCATGAAACCGGCTTTATCGGTTCGCGCAATTGCCCCTACGAGTCCGTAGCTCAACTTTCCGGCTTATCAATAAAGGAACAGATGCGACAGGCAGGTATTGTAAAAAACAAGGCGTTTTTGACTGTTTCGGCGTGGTGGTAGCGGGAACTGTTGTTTACGGGGCTTATAGCGCCATGCCGCGCGGAGTGAATGAACAGGCTGCAAGCAGCGGCTCCGCATCTCAGGATACCGTCAATCAGAATCAGGCCGCCTCGGGCGAACAAAAAATCGAAGGTGCCCTGGTCGAGGGTTTCCTGGGCAACAAAATACCGCTTTATCTCGGTGATGTCGTCGACAGTAAACTCTCGGCCAGCAGCGCTGGTAAAACGGAATACAGCGTTAGAATCAAAACAGCGGACAGCTTCGAGAAAGTGGATAACTGGACCAGAATTTCGTATGTCAACGAAGGCTGGGATATCCGAAGCGAGAGCAAGACGCTGCTCGGCGGCACCATGATCATTGCGCACAGTGACGAGTTCATCAATACCATCACGTACGACGAGCAGGATGACGGTGTGCTGATTAATTACGGCATCAGCACAAAATAGAAGGAGAACTTGCCGCTATAGGCGAGGTACCCACTAACGGATATTACCCGGCAGGCACCGCCGTCAGCTTGACTCCCAATGCCGCGCATACTCGCTGGATAGTCTCGAAGCGCGGCTTGGCGCCCGGCCGCAACGCTTTGTACAACGCCTCTCGGCCCAGGCCGGAAGCTTTGGCAATTTCATTCATGCCGCGTGCTCGTGCGATATCGCCCAAGGCGGCGGCGAGCAGGGCCGGATCGTTTTCTTCCATCACGATGGTCAAGTACTCGGCAATGGCTTGATCGTCTTCCAGATACTCGGCCATGTCGAAGATGGGCAATTCAGAAACCTTGATCTTCTTGCTCATACATCATTCCTCGATAGTGGCGGATAAATGCCTGGCTGCAGCGATGTCCGCATCCTGCGTAGATTTGTCTCCGCCGCCCAGCATGATGATCAGCACCCGGCCGCGCTGTACGTAGTACATGCGCCAGCCTGACCCGAAGAATTCGCGCATCTCCATCACGCCACCCCCGACTGGCTTCACATCTCCCAGATTGCCAAGGGTCGCTTTGCGCAAACGTGTCTGAAGCCGGCGCCGCGTCGTACCGTCCTTGATTCCGTCGAGCCAGACGGAGAACTCCTTGGTGAATCTGACCGTGAACATAGAGAAACTGTAGTCGATCGGATACGGATTGGCAACTCCATGTGGAATAAGCTTCAGTCGACGGCAGTGAATGGTTCACACCACCTTGCCCCGATTCATGACATCATGGGGATCAAAGCATGTCTTGAGTTGTACGCGCAGCATGGCTTCGCCGGCGGATTCGGAACGCTTCAGGCTGTCCCGCTTCAGCAAGCCCACGCCGTGTTCCGCGGAGATGCTCCCGCCCTGCCTGCTCACCAGGTCAAATACCAGTGCCAGGATCTGCGGTACCTTCTCGGCAAACTGCCGATCGCCGCCTTCGTCGGGTTGCAGGATATTCACATGGATATTCCCGTCGCCCAGATGCCCGAACCAGACGCTGCGCAGATCCGGAAATCTGTCCGCCAGCAGCGATTCCAGCTGTGCAATGAAGCGGGGCAGAACCTCCAGTCGAACGGCCACATCATTCTTCAACGGCTTGCGGGGTGACAGGCTTTCCGAAATGTTCTCCCGCAGTTGCCATAGTGTCCTGGCCTGCCTCTCAGAGCGGGCGATTACCGCATCATCGATCCAGCCATGGCTCTGACAGTGCGCAAAGAAATCGCTGATGGCCTCTTCGTCGTGCGGCGCGTCGAACTCCAGCAGGCCGTAGCAAGGCGCCGGCGTGGTAAAGGGAGATGGCTGTCCTGTATGTGCTGTTACGGCGTCCACTGCCTGTTGTGAAAAGAATTCGAACGCGCTCAGAGAGAAACGCTTGCGCGCCTGCTGGAAAACGGAGAGCAGGTCGGTGATCGCCCGGCTGGCGACCACCATCACGGTTTGCGGCGGCGGCGCCGGCTGGAGCCTGACGGTGACTTCGCAGATGAAACCGAGGATGCCTTCGGAGCCGATGAACAGGTGTCGCAAATCCGGGCCGCAGTTGTTTTTTACGAGACCGCGATTGAGGTCGAGGATATCGCCATTGCCGGTGACCACTTTGAGGCCCGTTATCTGTTCACGGGTGCCGCCGTAGCGCAGCACGTGGATGCCGCCGGCGTTGGTGGCGACGTTGCCTCCGATATGGCTGGAGCCGGAGGACGCAAAATCCACCGGATAAAAGAGCCCCTGCTCTTGTGCGAACTGTTGAAGGTGTTTTGTGATCACCCCCGCTTCGCAGGTGACGGCCTGGTCAGGCCCAGAAAAATGCCGGATGCGGTTCATGCGCTCCAGGCTCACCACCACTTCGCCGTGCCGAGCCACGGCACCGCCGGCGAGCCCGGTGCGACCGCCGGAGGGTACCAGGGGAATATTGTGCGCGTTGGCGAGCAGCACGATCTGCCGTACTTGCTCGATGGAGTCGGGCCGTATCACCAGCGAGGGATTGGGCTGCCAGAGAGTGGTGCGGTCGATGCCATAAGGGGCCATTTCCGTCGTATCGGCAAGGACGTGGTCGGCGCCGACGATGGCCTTGAAGTGGTCAGCGAACTGTTTCATTCAGAACCCCATGAGCTCGAACACCTGCTGGCGCAGTGGCGGGCTTTCGTTCACCAGATGATGGCGCGCTTCGGGAATCAAGACAACGGTGGCGGCGGGAAACTTGCGGCGCAGTATGCGCAGGTTGGTGCGCCACGACAGCGTCGTGTCCGCCGTGCCCTGAATGATGGTGGCGGGAAAATCGCAGGGCTTCATGGCGCGGCACTCCCTTACCCAGCCGCGCATGGCGCCGAGCCAGGCGATGGGGATGTAGTCCGGCTGGAGAGGGTCGTCGTGTTCGATGAAGCGCACGAAATCCGCATCGCCGGAATTGACCTTGAATACCCTCTTCACACCTTTGAGGACGCGATGGCCCAGCGCGTAGATGATGCGGTTGAACCACCACTGTGCCGGCTCCACCAGCGGGGCGAGCAAGGCGACCCTGGCCAGATCCCGGTTGCCGAGGCTGAGATGCTTGAGAAGGATGGCGCCGCCGGTGCTTTGGCCAACGGCGCACAGGGATACGGGGAATGCCCGTTTTACAAGGGAGAGAATGGCTTCGAAAACGTCCACGTAGTCATCGAAACTGGCAATGCTGGCGCGTTCACCACTGGACAGCCCGTGCCCCGGCAGGTCGAACGCCACCACGCCGTAGCCCTGTTCAAGCAGATGGCGTACCAGATGGCCGTAAAGCCCGACGTGATCGAAGTAGCCGTGTACCACCATCACCATGCCTTTTTCCGGCAGGGTCGGCGCCTGCTGCGGCAGCCAGTAGTGGCAGGCGATGGTATAAGGGGGCACCGTCACCCTGCCCCAGCGATGCAGATAGTGCGTGGCACTGTCCGTTTCGGAATAATCCATGCCGTAAAGGCGCAGATACTTTCCCGCCACTGGCTCCTGGGACGGATCGGAATCCATGAGCGGATCGAAATTCAGGACTGACAGGCTGGTGTGGAGAGTCTGTATCTCATAAGGTGAAAGCCGCATTTGTTGTCCTTCTGCAACGGTAGAGTGTTAGCACAATATAATAAAGCACCTTTATCGCTCTCCCTCAATTGTTAGTCTTTTCGCTGTATCGTAACTTCAACCATTCTTTGAATGGTCTGGCAAGAGAGCATGGAAGCCCACTCTACGAAAATGGCACGTATTGCTGTTGAATCTGTGTTTGCTTTGGAGCGTTTTTGCACCCTCTATCTCCAATATCAATAAACTATTTTGCTGGGCATAGAGTAAAAATGGAAGGCCGTTCTAGTTCAAAATAATCTTGAAGAGGTCAAGCACACATCCAAACTGCAGGCCTGGGAAGCCAAGTCGTGAACTAATAGTTTTGGAAGAAATTTGTACAGAATAATTCGATCAACTAAACTCCTTGCTTGAGGAGTCGATAACAAGAAGTCAACTAGCACAAGGAGGTAATTATCACGCCCTGATTACTTCCATCGTTCAGTAACGGAGTAATAAATTCCTGTGAGCATGGCATGGCTCACATGGTGTTATTTAGGATTATAAGTTCCGATGAACACGGAGTTCAAAATGAAAAGACTACTATTGTTTTTCCCTATATTCTTGCTCTTTCTCAGCGCAATGGTTACTTCAAAGCCGATTAACGAACCTATCCCCTCCTCTTTTGTCGCTGCCTTAGAGAAAAAATTAAACAAGAAAAAACTAGATGCCCAAACGAGTAGCTATCAGTTCTCCAATATTGAGCCAAAAGAGCTGGTTGGCAAGAAGGTGAAGCCCGGAAGTATGGTTTCCTTGAATTTCAAGGGCAAGGTGTATCATATTGTTTTCAAAGAAACCCATTATATAGAAAATGATAATGTTGTTCATTGGATAGGCCACCTCACAGGTAATACGGATAACGAGGTGTTGTTTATCATTGAAAAGGACAGTTTCTTCGGCCAAAAAGACGAAGGTGTTTCGCTCTCATTCAATATGTCTGGTGTTATAAAAACTAATGAAGGAAACATCAGAATTCGCCCATCCGATCAGAATAATACCCACATTATTTATACTCAGGATGATGGGTCAGAAAGTTATTTGTCTTTGTCTGAAAGTGCTTTTGAAAGAAGAGCTAGATTTTTGGAGGCCAAGATCAAGCAGTATCAGTTCTTGTCTCAGATATCTCCAGAAGACTACAGGCTGTCTCCAAATGGAACAATTAATACTATTCTAAGAGCTTCTGATCACCTGAAGGTAAGCCTCGACGTTGAGCTGCTGAAGTCAGGAAGGCAAGAGGCTGGTGACGCGGTGCTTTCTTATCTAATCGGAAACTACCCAAAACTGGGCGGTGAGGAATTTCAATACCGAAGTACCGAAAATGTGGGGGATGCTGTCATCTATGAGTATGATGAAAGGATCAATGGTCTTCTGGTAGAAGGTAGTGGAGCGCAGATAGCAGTCAATAAAAATACGGGAAAAATTGGATATATTTCCACTTCATATTTTATAGACCCTTTAGATGAATCTCATCCAGAAGTTACTGAACGTGGTGCACTTGAAATGGCTGAGAAATTTGTCTCTGAAAATAGCTATGAAGATTTTCGTGATCTAAGCGTGCTATCTGATCGATCCGCTTTGGTATATTTGCCTGATTATGACAGCGGAGTGCCATCCCTGAAGCTCCACTGGAGAATAGTTTTTGATGCGAAGACAGGAGGCATTATGCCGCCAGTTTACGTCGATGCGGATAGTGGTGAAGTTTTTATAATTTCAAGAGCATCGGGTGCAAGCGATGTTAGGATCTGCGATGGCAGTCAAATAGTTGAAAGTAGATGGTGGTGCAATCACATGCCAACCATTATTGATAGTGGCCAAGCAAATCCTTGCATCTCTGGAGATTCGTGATGCGTAGAGGAAGAGTTTACAATTCCGTTGTCAGCAGCACGGGATTCGATGGAATTTCTGGATACTGAATTGATGACCGCTCCTGGTTCTAACAATGTAGGTAAGGGTGGTGTAATAGATATCCAGGTTGAGACATTATTGGAGCCACCGAGTAAGCCTGCTGTAGCAGAAACCAAATCTTTTAAAGTTGGGACGTCTGCAGAAAGCTTTATTCACCACAATCGTTTCAGAAGCTAGCCTGAAAATTCCAAGATAACAATGCGCGAAATGGGGCATGCCTATATCCTCCATAGAAAACCTAATGGAAACTTTCCGAGTTCTTTGAATCCAGGTTATTACGAAAACCTGGCTTTTCAGGAGAGGCTCGCTGATTTTTTTCAGTGCTGATTGCTAATTTTAAGCATGCTCCTCTCTATAGCTCTCCTGGCTGGATCACAGCATCTGGGAAAAATCTGACCATATTCAAACATATAAATAGGGAATGCATCCCAATCTGATCTGGAGTCAAGTTAATACCGCGTGGGCAGAAATAGGCATGGGTCCGTTTGTCCAGCCGAGCACCGGGTCTACAACGCCTTCCTCTTATGTAGATGGTGTACTCGTATCCACTTGTTCGAGTTGGGCCACAGGCTACTCAGTGCATCAAGATTTCTGGCAAAGTGTCAGCAGCGTCTCATTTTGTCTCGTGGCTTACCGCCTTGATAATATCAGCTGCATACCATCGTTTTATGCGTCCACTAATTCAGCAGAGACGATAAATAGTGCAGGTGTTTGGGTTAAGGTTGCTTCTTGTCAAAGCGCCGGTTGTGGCAATTTGTCCAACGACAGCTATTACCAGCAGGATTTCTGTCTGGATTAATTCCGCGATCTGGAGGGGCGCCCTGCTACGGGACGGCAGCTTGGCAGCTTATATGCTGCCGTCTTTTGGCCCAAGCAGGGAAATTTTAAGGACAGAGTCAGTTTACCTGCGGATCCAGCTCGCCCTTCTCATAGCGCTTGAACATGTCTTCCAGGCTGATGGGCTTGATCTTGCTGGCGTTGCCGGCGGTGCCGAAGGCTTCGTAGCGCGCCACCACGATGTCCTTCATGGCCTGGGTGGCCACGGCAAAGTATTTGCGCGGGTCGAATTCACTCTTGTTCTGGGCCAGGAAGCGGCGAATGGCGCCGGTGCTGGCCAGGCGCAGGTCGGTGTCGATGTTCACCTTGCGCACGCCGTGCTTGATGCCCTCGACGATTTCCTCCACGGGCACGCCGTAGGTTTCGGGAATTTCGCCGCCGAATTCGTTGATGACCTGGAGCCATTCCTGCGGCACGGAGGACGAGCCGTGCATCACCAGGTGAGTATTGGGGATGCGCGCGTGGATGGCCTTGATGCGGTCGATGGCGAGGATGTCCCCGGTCGGCGGGCGTGTGAACTTGTAGGCGCCGTGGCTGGTGCCGATGGCGATGGCGAGCGCGTCCACCTTCGTGGCCTTGACGAAATCCGCTGCCTCGTCCGGGTCGGTGAGCAACTGGCTGTGGTCGAGGACGCCTTCGGCGCCGATGCCGTCTTCCTCTCCGGCCTGGCCGGTTTCCAGCGAGCCCAGGCAGCCCAGCTCGCCTTCCACGGAGACGCCGCAGGCGTGGGCCATGGCCACGGCTTGTTGGGTGACGCGCACGTTGTAGTCGTAGTCCATGGGTGTCTTGCCGTCTTCACCCAGAGAGCCGTCCATCATCACCGATGAGAAGCCCAGCTGGATCGAGCGCTGGCACACCGCCGGGCTGGTGCCGTGATCCTGGTGCATCACCACGGGAATGTGGGGAAATTCTTCTATTGCCGCCAGAATCAGGTGGCGCAGAAACGGCGCACCGGCGTATTTGCGGGCCCCGGCCGAGGCCTGGACGATCACCGGTGAGTCGGTCTCGTCCGCCGCTTCCATGATGGCGCGCATCTGTTCCAGGTTGTTGACGTTGAAGGCGGGCACGCCATAACCGTATTCGGCGGCGTGGTCCAGCAGTTGTCGCATTGAAATGAGTGCCATGTCTTGTTTCCCTCTTGAGTTACACGTTTCACGATTCACGTTTCACGTAGAAGCACGGGGCTGGCAGATAGCGCCCCGTGTAACTTGAAACGTGCAACGTGAAACTCATGGAGTAAGTCCTGTCGCTTCGTCAGTGTCGAGCATAATGTTCATACATTGCACCGCAGCCCCGGAGGCGCCCTTGCCCAGGTTGTCCAGGCGGCAGGCCAGCAGGATCTGGTCCTGGTGGCCGAACACGAAGATCTCCGCGCGGTTGCTGTCGTTGCAGGCGGTGGCGGGCAGAAAACCATTGTCCAGGGCGCTGTCGTCCGCCGGCATGACCTTGACGAACGGCTGGTCGGCATAGTGGCCTTGATAAAACGCCTGTATATCCGCTGGTGCCAGCGTTTTCGGCAGCAACCTGGGCAACAGCGGAACGGACACCAACATGCCCTGGGCGAAGTTGCCGACGATGGGCGTGAACAGGGGGCTGTGGCTCAGGCCGCATACGGTCTGCATTTCCGGCAGATGTTTGTGGGCGAGACCCACCGCATACAGGCGCGGGCTTTTCATTGCCTCGGGCAGTTGCGCGGGTTCCTCGTAGCTGGCGATCATCTCCTTGCCGCCGCCGGTGTAACCGGTGACAGAAGTGGCGGAAAAAGGGTAATCGGCGTTGACGAGACCGGCGGCCACCAGCGGCTGCACCAGCAGAATGAAACCGCTGGCGTGGCAGCCGGGTACCGCGACGCGCTGGGCGCTGTGGATGGCGGCGCGGTGCGTGCTGCTCAGCTCGGGCAGGCCGTAGGCCCAGGCCGGGTGGGTGCGGTGCGCGGTGCTCGCATCGAGAAAACGGGTACGGGTGTTGCCGGGTTCCAGCAGGGCCACGGATTCTCGCGACGCCGCGTCCGGCAGGCACAGAAAAACGATGTCGGCATTGTTGATGTAGCGGGCCTTGGCGGCGGGATCCTTGCGCTCGGCATCGGGAATGTCGAGAACCTCCACGTCGCGGCGCGCTGCCAGGCGCTCGTCGATCTTGAGCCCGGTGGTGCCGTGTCTGCCGTCGATAAAGACTTTGTACGCCATCAGTTGCCAGCCCTTCCTTCCGCTCTTTCCTCAAGGATTGCCACGGCGGGCAGCACCTTGCCTTCCACGTATTCCAGGAAAGCGCCGCCGCCGGTGGAAATGTACGACACCTGATCGGCAACCTCGTACTTGTCCACTGCCGCCAAAGTGTCGCCGCCGCCGGCGATGGAAAACGCCGCGCTCTGGGCAATCGCTCTGGCCACGACCTTGGTACCTTCGCCGAATTGGTCGAATTCGAATACGCCGACCGGGCCATTCCAGATGATGGTGCCCGCGGCCTGGAGAATGGCGGCGAGGTTTTCCGCGCTCCGGGGGCCGATGTCGAGAATCATGTCGTCATCCGCCACTTCGTCTGCGGACTTTATGGTCGCTTGCGCCGAGGCCGAAAATTCTTTTGCCACCACCACGTCCACGGGCAGCGGGATGCGGGTCTTGCCCATCAGGCGCTGGGCTTCGGGGATGAGATCGTGTTCGCACAGGGATTTGCCCACCGGCTTGCCCGCCGCGGCGAGGAAGGTGTTGGCGATGCCGCCGCCGACGATGAGCTGATCGACCTTGTCGGACAGGTTGTCGAGCACGGTGAGCTTGGTGGAGACCTTCGAGCCGGCAACGATGGCAACCAGCGGCAGGCGCGGTGCCGCCAGGGCTTTGTCGAGAGCTTCGAGCTCCGCCACCAGCAGGGGCCCGGCGCAGGCTTCGCGGGCGAATTTCGCCACCGCGTGGGTCGAAGCCTCGGCGCGGTGTGCGGTGCCGAAGGCATCCATCACGAAAATATCGCACAGCGCCGCGTAGGCCTTGCCCAGCTCGTCGGCGTTTTTCTTTTCACCCTTGTTGAAGCGCACATTTTCAAGCAGCACGACACCGCCCTGCTCCACCTCGATGCCATTGCTCCAGTCGCGCACCAGGGCAACCGGGCGACCGAGCAGTTTGGCGAGGCGATCGGCAATCGGTTGGAGAGAGAGTGACGCGTCGAACTCCCCTTCCACGGGGCGCCCCAGGTGAGACATGAGGATCACCCGCGCACCCTTCCTGAGAGCGAGCTCGATGGTCGGCAAGGCGGCGCGGATGCGGACGTCGCTGGTGATCTCGCCGTCCTTGACGGGGACGTTGAGATCTTCGCGGATCAGCACGCGTTTGCCATCGAGATCCAGATCGGCCATTTTGATAACGGTCAATGTCACCTTCGTTCCTCAAGCCTGTAAGTGAAAGTTGGTCGCGCCGCCATCATGCGGCGCTGGCGCCGCGAATCCGGTCCCGCCAGTGCAGCAGGACGTCGATCATGCGATTGGCGTAACCCCACTCATTGTCGAACCAAATCAACAACTTGACAAGCCGTTGACCGGCGACCCTGGTCTGGCTCGCATCGATGATGCCGGAGCGCGGGTCGTGGTTGAAGTCGCAGGACGCCAAAGGCTCCTCAGTGTAGCCCAGAATGCCTTGCAGTTCTCCGCTTGCGGCTTCCTGCAGGGTGCGGTTGATCAGATCGCGGCTGACATCGCGACTCATCACCGCCGTGAGGTCGATGGCGGAAACGTTCTGGGTCGGCACGCGCATCGCCTGCGCCTCGAAGCGCCCCGCCAGCTGCGGCAGAATGCGCTCGATACCGCGCGCCAGGCGGGTGTCCACGGGAATCAGAGACTGGATGGCGGCGCGCGTCTTGCGCAGATCCGTATGATGGTAGGAGTCGAGCAGCGGCTGGTCGTTCATCACCGAGTGGATGGTGGTGATGACGCCGGACTCGATACCGAATTCGCGCTGCAGCACCGCGAGCGCGGGCACCACGCAGTTGGTGGTGCACGACGCGGCGGAGATGATGCGATGTTCACCGCGCAGGTCGTTGTCGTTGATGCCGTAGACGATGGTGGCGTCCACGTCGGCCTGCGCGGGCTGGGAAAACATCACCCGCCCGGCGCCGGCCTGGAGGTGCTTTTCGGCGCCGCTGCGGGTGTCGAACGCGCCGCTGCATTCCAGCACCACATCGACGTTGCGCCAGCGCAGATCGTCGAGATCGCGGGTGTGGCTGATGGCGATGGGCCGACCGTCGACCACCAGGAACTCGCCGTCCACCTCGACCTGGCCGGGAAAGTGGCCGTGCGTGGAGTCGTAACGGGTCAGGTAGCGGATGGTTTGCGCATCCGCCAGCTCGTTGATGGCCACCACCGGCAGCTCCGCGATCAGGTCGCGTTCATGCAGGGCGCGAAACACGCTGCGCCCGATGCGGCCGAAGCCGTTGATTGCGATGTTTAAGGGGCGGTCTTCGCGCTTCAATTCAGCAGGGCCTCGACGGCTTCCACGACTTTTTCATCGGTGATGCCGAAGTGCTTGAACAGCGCGCCGGCGGGCGCCGAGGCGCCGAACCCGGCCATGCCGACCACGGCGCCGTCCAGGCCCACGTATTTGTGCCAGAAGTCCACGTGTGCCGCTTCCACGGCGACCCGGGCACGCAGCGCGGGCGGCAGCACGCTGTCGCGATAGTCGCGGTCCTGGGCGTCGAACAGCTCGGTGCAGGGCATGGACACCACGCGCACCTTGCGGCCCTTTTGTGCCAGGGTGTCGGCCGCGGCCACCGCGAGGGCGACTTCCGAGCCAGTGGCGATGATCAGGGCGTCGGGTGTGCCGTCACAATCCTTGAGCACGTAGCCGCCGCGCGCGATGTCGGCCAGCTGCTGGTCGTCGCGCGCCTGGTGCGGCAGGTTCTGGCGGGAAAATATCAGTGCGCTGGGGCCGTCGCGGCGCTCGATGGCGGCCTTCCAGGACACTGCGGACTCCACCGCGTCGCAGGGGCGCCAGGTGTGGATGTTGGGCGTGGTGCGCAGGCTGGTGAGGTGCTCCACCGGCTGGTGGGTGGGGCCGTCCTCGCCGAGGCCGATGGAGTCGTGGGTGAACACGAAAATGCTCTGCTGCTTCATCAGCGCCGCCATGCGCACCGCGTTGCGGCAGTAATCCATGAACACCAGGAAGGTGGCGCCGTAATTGATGAAGCCACCGTGCAGGGCGATGCCGTTCATGATCGCCGCCATGGCGAACTCGCGCACGCCGTAGTGCAGATAGTTGCCGGACGCGTCCGCGGCGGAAATGGGCCTGGCGCCCTTCCAGATCGTCAGGTTGGAGCCCGCCAGGTCGGCGGAGCCGCCCAGCAGCTCCGGCAGCAGCGGCCCGAAGGCATTGAGGCAGTTCTGGGAGGCCTTGCGGCTGGCGATGGTTTCACCCTTCTCCTGACAGGCGCGCACGTAGGCGGCGGCCTCCTCGGCAAAGCGTGCGGGCAGCGAACCGGCGAGGCGGCGCTCGAGTTCCGCGGCCTCGGTGGGGAATGCGGTGCGATAGGCCTCGAACTTCTGCCACCACTCGCGCTCGGCAGCCTTGCCCTTTTCGCTGGCGTTCCAGGCGCTGCGGATGTCGTCGGGAATGTCGAAGGGCGCGTGATGCCAGCCGAGCTGTGCGCGGGTCGCGGCGATTTCGTCGTTACCCAGCGGCGCACCGTGGCACTCTTCCTTGCCCTGCTTGTTGGGGGAGCCGTAGCCGATGATGGTCTTGCAGCAGATCAGGCTGGGGCGGCTGGTGTCGGCGCGGGCCTGCTCGATAGCCTTTCTGATGGCGTCGGCGTCGTGGCCGTCGACCGCGGGAATGACCTGCCAGCCGTAGGATGCGAAGCGCTTGGGGGTGTCGTCGGTAAACCAGGCGGGGGCGTGCTCGCCGCCCTGCACTTCACCGTCGATGGAAATGCCGTTGTCGTCGTAGAAGGCGATCAGCTTGCCCAGCCCGAGGGTGCCGGCCAGTGAACAGGCTTCGTGGGAAATACCCTCCATCAGGCAGCCATCGCCGAGGAAGGCGTAGGTGTAATGGTCGACGATCTCATGGTTGGGCTTGTTGAACTGCCCCGCCAGGGTCTTTTCGGCAATCGCCATACCCACGGCATTGGTGATGCCCTGGCCGAGCGGGCCGGTGGTGGTTTCGACGCCTGGCGCTTCGCCGTATTCGGGATGGCCCGCGGTTTTCGAGTGCAGCTGACGGAAGTTTTTCAGCTCTTCGATGGGCAGATCGTAGCCGCTCAGGTGCAGCAGAGAGTAGATCAACATCGAGCCGTGGCCATTGGAGAGCACGAAGCGGTCGCGGTTGGCCCATGCGGGGTTGGCCGGGTTGTGCACCAAATAGTCGTTCCACAGTACTTCGGCGATATCCGCCATACCCATGGGGGCGCCGGGATGGCCGCTGTTGGCTTGCTGGACGGCGTCCATGCTAAGGGCGCGAATGGCATTGGCGAGGTCGCGGCGGTTAGACATGCGGGGGGCTCCTGGGATTGGGGAAATGGCTGGGAGTGGATTTAAGGGGGCATTATTGTCCCGTACCAGGGCTGATCAGTAAATAGCCGATGGAAGGTCTGACGTCGGACGTCTGAAGTCTGACGCTTTTTTTGGTGCCACTTCCCGCTGAAAATGACACCGGCAAACTGCGGAGCGCAGCAAGTATTGAGGACTTGGGTCTTACTCCATCTTGGCGTCCGACGTTAGACGTCCGACGTCAGACCCAACCAAAGCATGCCTCATCACGTAATAGATATAACTCTGCTCCTGCACGCCGTGAATGAGGTGGGCCCAGGGGCCGGTGGCGTAGATGGCCACGTCTTCGCCGCCGTGAGTCTCCGAGTAGTGGGGCACCAGGCTTTCCTGGAAGTAGTTCTTGGCGGTGGGGTCGATGGTGCTGGTGTCGGCGCGGCCCGGCGCGCCGCCCTTGGCTTCGCGCTCGGCGATGGCGTCGTGAAGGGCGTGACCGGGGCCGTTGGCGTAGGCGAGGGTGGTGTAGGGCTTGCCGTCGACGGCGGGGTAGGGCTCATCCATGGGCGCGCCCCGTTCATCGACGCTCACCACATGGCCCAGGATGGGGTTGCCGCGCATCGGGTAACCGGCCATGGTCAGCGTGTGGCTGTGGTCGGCGGTGACGATGATCAGGGTATCCTCGCCGTTCACCTTGTCGATCGCGGTCTGCACCGCCGCGGCGAAGGCCTGGCCATCCGTGAGCGCCCGGTAGGCATTGCCGGCGTGGTGGGCGTGGTCGATGCGCCCGCCTTCCACCATCAGGAAGAAGCCCTTGTCCTCGCGGCCGAGGCGGTCGATGGCGAGCGCGGTCATCTCGGCCAGGGAGGGCTCATCTGCGGCGAATTCCTCGCGATCTGCTTCGAAATGCATGTGACTGGGTTCGAACAGCGCGAAAATGTTACCTGTGGCGGCAGCGTCGATGGCGTCGAACTGGGCGCGGTTCCAGGCGTAGACGCCGTCGGGGTTGCGCGCCTGCCATTCTTCGATGAGGTTGCGACCGTCGCCGCGCTTGCCGTGTTTACTCGGGTATTCCGGGTCCGTCGCGCTGCCGGGCATGAAATGGCGGCGACCGCCGCCCATCACCACATCGATACCGGTGCCGTATTCGAATTCCACCAGCTGGCGGGCGATATCGCGGCAGTTTTCCCGCATGGTCTCGGGAATCTGGCTGTCGTCTTCCCAGTCGCGCTGCGGGCTGTGGGCATAGGTGGCGGCAGGGGTCGCGTGGGTGACGCGCGTGGTGGTGACGATGCCGGTGGCGAGACCGCGGCGCGCCGCCTCTTCCAGCAGGGTCGGCAGCACTGCCCGATCGGTGCCCGCGCATTCGCTGGTGGTGACTTCCGGCCCCAGGGAAATGACGCCGGCACGGGTTTTGACGCCGGTCATGATCGCGCTCATGGTGCCGGCGGAATCCGGGGTCTGCATGTTGGTGTTGTAGGTCTTGGCCAGCGCCACATGGGGAAAGCGCTCGTAACTCAAGACGTTTTCCTCGCCGTTGCCGCCGCGCGATTGCCCGTCGAAGATGCGGGTGGCGGTCACAGAGGTAATGCCATTGCCATCGCCGACGAAGAGAATGATGTTTTTGGCCTTGCCGGTGTTCGGCTGCGCAGCCAGCGCGGCTTGCAGCGCACTCTGGCCCTGCTGTTGCCAATAGACGGTGGTATGAGTCTCGGCGGCACCGACCGGGCCTGCGACCAGCGCGGCCGCCAGCAGCCCGGCGTACATTTTTTTGTTCATGGCGGATTGTTTCCTTGTGGTGTGAGTTTCACGTTACACGTTTCATGTTGCACGTAAAAGAAAGCCGCGGCCGGCGATGTTCTGGCGAACCAACTATACCTCGATGCCAAGTTTGAGCACCGAATGTTGCTGCTGGTCACACGTGCAACATGAAACGTGTAACGTGAAACTTAAAAGCGCTCACAACTCCTGATAAAACTGACTGAACACCACCGTCAGCAGTGCTGTGCACGACAGGTTGAGCACCAGGCCAACCCGCATCATGGTCTTTTGCGGCACTTTGCCGGTACCGTATACCAGCGCATTGGGCGGCGTGGCAACCGGCAACATGAAGGCGCAGGAAGCGCAAATGCCCACCGCCAGCACGGCCTGGGTGGGGCTGACCACGTCCGCCGGCAGGGTGATGAAGATGGGTACCAGCAGTGCGGTCGCGGCGGTGTTGCTGGTGATCTCGCCGAAAAACTGCACGAAGGCGACCAGCGCCAGCATCACCAGCACCAGGCCCCAGCCCTCGATCAGGTGGGCCAGGCCGAAGCCGAGAAATTCGCTGGCGCCGCTGCTGCCGAGCACCGAGCTCAGGGTCAGGCCGCCACCGAACAGCAGCAGCACGCCCCAGTCGGAGGATTTTTCGATACTTTTCCAATCCACGACGCCGGTTCCGGCCAGCAGCAACACTGCCATCAGCGCGACCAGGGTATCCGTGTTGCCGACGCCCAACCATTGCGACAGCGGCTGCCCCAGCAGCCAGCCAGCTACCGTCAGAGTGAAGATCACCAGCAACATCCTGCGCGGCGCCGTCCATTCGAAGGGCTCCTTTTCCACGACGACCTTGCCGTCGGCAAAGTCCGGCTTCAACACCAGGTACAGAACCAGCAGCATCAACGGCCACAGCAGCACCACCATGGGGATGCCCACATACAACCACTGGACGAAATTGAGCCCCAATTCGGCGGCAACGATGGCATTGGGTGGCGACGCCACCACGGTACCCATGCCGCCGATGGTGGCGGAATAGGCGATGAGCAGCAGGCTGAAGGATTGGGTCTTGAGGGGCAGATCTTCCTTCTGGGACAGCAAGCCCAGCATCAGTGGCAGCATCATGGCCGTCACGGCGGTGTTGCTGATCCAGAACGACAGCGGCACCGTGACTGCCGCCAGCAACACCACGGCATGGCTCAGGCGGCCCTTGGTGAATTGCAGCACCGCCTGGGCCAGCCATTTGTCGAGCCCCTGCGCATGCATCGCCGCGGCCAGGGCAAAACCGCCCAGGAACAGGAAAATGATGGGGTGAGCGAAATTGGCCAGCGCGCCGCGCATGTCCAGCAAGCCCATGGTGACCGCCAGCACCGGAACCAGCAAGGCGGTGATGGTGATATGGAAGGTTTCCGAGATCCACAGAAAAGCGATGACCCACAACACCAGCAGGCCGAGAAGTTCCTCCCCCTCGGCCTCCACGCCGGTGCTGATGGCAACGATGCCGGCGGCCAGCGCCAGGCCGCGGACGAGCAGTCTTTTCATGATGCGTGTTCCCGTTATCGGTCTGCTGCCTGTGTAATGGCGCGGGAGTTTATCATTTACGCCGCGAGCGGGAACGCCAGCCGCTGCTTTGTTCTGTTGCTGAGTTGCACGTTGCGCGAAGGTGTCTGTGGCGAGAACGTCACACTGGCCACGTGCTCTGGTACGGATAGCCTCACCAACCCGCGGCCCGCCTCTCTCTTGCGTGAAACGTGCAACGTGAAGACGCAGTGGAACAACACCAATCCCGCCTATATCAAAAAAATTTGATATAGGCGGGATTGGTGATAGTATGCCAAGCCATGAACGCGCGCATCCGGAAAGCTTCCGACGACTTTCGCACCGCCGAACAGGCAGGCTGCGAAGAGTCTCTGGCGACCCTGCTCAAGGCAGCGGGCGATCCGCTGCGTCTGCAGATCCTGCGCGCCCTGAGCAACAACGCCTTCGGCGCATTGGAGCTTTCCGACATCTTTGCCATGCGCCAGAATGCCCTGAGCCACCATCTCAAGCTGATGTCGAAGGCGGGGCTGGTGAGCCCGCGGCGAGAGGGCACTCACATCTTCTATCGCCGCACCGTTGAGCCGGGGCGGCACCGGGATCTGTGCGAAGCCATCTACGCCGCCGCCGATACCCTTGCGCTGCCCGAGGACGTGGCGCGTCGCTTCGACGAGGTGCAGAACAGCCGCGCCGCCGCCTCGCGGGCGTTCTTTCGCGTCAATGCGGGCAAATTCCGCGAGCAGCAGGATCTGATCGCGAGCTATCCCCAGTATGGCGAGGCGGTGCTCGCCACCCTCGACCGCTACGGCCCGCTGAATGGCAAGATAGCGTTGGAGATTGGCCCGGGCGAAGGCGAACTGCTGCCGGGGCTGTGGCACCGCTTCGGCCGGGTGATCGCCCTGGACAACGCCGCCGAGATGCTCGCCCGAGCGCGGGCCCTGGCGGCGGAAAGCGGCCTGACGGACATCGATTTCATCCTCGGTGATACCGCCAGTCCGCAGTTGCAGGTGCTGCGCGCGGATGCCATCACCCTCAATATGGTGTTGCACCACACCCCGGCGCCCGCGGCCATCATCCGCGATCTGGCCGGCTGTCTGACCGACAATGGTGTACTGGTGGTGACCGAGCTGTGCAACCACGACCAGGATTGGGTGCGCGAAGCCTGCGGCGATCTGTGGCTCGGTTTCGAGCCGGAAGAACTGGGGCGCTGGGCTCTGGCGGCGGGGCTTGCGGAGGGCGGCAGTGAATTCCTCGCCTTGAAAAACGGATTCTCCATTCAGATTCGTCAATTTCTCAAGGCGCCCGGTGGCGCTGACTAGGGCCTGTTAACAGGCCCTCACTGACAAGAGTACATAAACCATGAGCCAGTACAGTATTTTCACCTCCGAGTCCGTATCCGAAGGCCATCCTGACAAGATGGCGGATCAGATATCCGATGCGGTGCTCGACGCCATCATCGCGCGCGACAAATACGCCAGAGTGGCGGTGGAAACCCTGGTAAAAACCGGTATGGCCGTGGTCGCGGGAGAGCTGACCACCACCTGCTACGTCGATCTGGAGGACATCATCCGCGAAGTCATCACCGGCATCGGCTACAACAGTTCCGCGGTGGGCTTCGACGGCGCCTCCTGTGCGGTGCTCAACGCCATCGGCAAGCAGTCGCCGGACATCAACCAGGGGGTGGATCGCGCCAGGCCCGAAGATCAGGGTGCCGGTGATCAGGGCCTGATGTTCGGCTACGCCACCAACGAAACCGACATGCTGATGCCGGCGCCGATCTACTATTCCCACCGCCTGGTGGAACGCCAGTCGCAGGTGCGCCGCGACGGCACGCTGCCCTGGCTGCGTCCCGATGCCAAGAGCCAGGTGACCCTGCGCTACGAAAATGGCAAGCCGGTGGCGGTGGATGCGGTGGTGCTGTCCACCCAGCACGCGGAGGACATCGCCCTCAAGGATCTGCAGGAGGCGGTGCGCGAGGAAATCATCCACAAGGTGTTGCCTGTCGAGTGGCTGCACGCCGGCACCCGCTACCATATCAACCCGACCGGCAAGTTCGTGATCGGCGGCCCCATGGGCGACTGCGGTCTCACCGGACGCAAGATCATCGTCGACACCTACGGCGGCATGGCCCACCACGGCGGCGGCGCCTTCTCCGGCAAGGATCCCTCCAAGGTCGACCGCTCCGCGGCCTACGCGGGGCGCTACGTGGCCAAGAACGTGGTTGCGGCCGGCCTTGCGGACAAGTGCGAGATCCAGGTGTCCTACGCCATCGGCGTGGCCGAACCGACCTCGATTTCCATCAATACTTTCGGCACCGGCAAGGTGAGTGACGACAAACTGGTGGCGGCGATCCGCGAAGTGTTCGACCTGCGCCCCTACGCCATCACCCGCATGCTCGACCTGCTCCACCCGATCTACCAGCCCACCGCCACCTACGGCCACTTCGGCCGCGATCCTTTCGAGTACAGCTACCGCTGGAAGGACAATGGCACCTGGAAGGAAGAAACGGCAACGGCGTTTACGTGGGAGCGGATGGATAAGGCGGAGGCACTCAAGGCGGCGCTGTGAGCGCCTTTTGGTCTGACGTCTGACGTCTGACGCTAAAAGATGGTGCCAGGGAGGGCATGTGGCGATTGGTCGCAGATATCAGCGGTTGATGGTTTGGCGGACGGCCATGGAGCTTGTCACCGAGGTGTATCGGGTGACGGGGTCTTTTCCGGATACGGAAAAATTCGGACTAATGACGCAAATGCGCCGTGCCGCTGTCAGTTTGCCGTCAAACATTGCCGAAGGCTCGGGGAGAGGGTCTGACAAGGAGTTCATTCGCTTTTTACGGATCGCCCGAGGTTCTTTGTTTGAACTGGAAACGCAGATTGAAATTGCGCAGCGACTGGGATTTATCGGCCAGTCAGATACATTGAGCGAGCAGATCGAACACCTGTTCGCCATGCTCAACAACTTGACACAGAAATTGAAACCCTGAGCGCCACGGCGCCTTGGTCCGGCAGAGACTCTCAACGTCCGACCGCTTTTGCGTCAGACGTCAGACGTCAGACGTCAGACCTCTAACCAAGGACTCCGAACCATGAACATCAGCACCACCCCCCCCACCGACTACAAAGTCGCCGACATCAACCTCGCCCCCTGGGGCCGCAAGGAGATCGAGATCGCCGAGACCGAGATGCCGGCGCTGATGGCGCTGCGCGAGCGCTACCGCGGCGAGCAGCCCCTGAAAGGCGCGAAGATTCTCGGTTGCATTCACATGACCATCCAGACCGCGGTGCTGATCGAGACCCTGGTGGCGCTGGGTGCCGAGGTGCGCTGGTCGTCGTGCAACATCTTCTCCACCCAGGACCACGCCGCCGCCGCGATCGCCGCCGCAGGTGTGGCCGTGTACGCCTGGAAGGGCGAGACCGAGGAAGAGTACGACTGGTGCATCGAGCAGACCATCCTCAAGGACGGCGCGCCCTGGGATGCCAACATGGTGCTCGACGACGGCGGCGACCTGACCCTGATGCTGCACCAGAAATACCCGCAGATGCTCGACAGGATCCACGGCATCACCGAGGAGACCACCACGGGCGTGCACCGCCTTCAGGAAATGCTCGCCAAGGGTGAGCTGAAGGTGCCGGCCATCAACGTCAACGACTCGGTGACCAAATCGAAAAACGACAACAAGTACGGCTGCCGCCACAGCCTCAACGACGCCATCAAACGCGCCACCGACCACCTGCTGTCCGGCAAGAGGGCCCTGGTGATCGGCTACGGCGACGTCGGCAAGGGTTCTGCCCAGTCGCTGCGCCAGGAAGGCATGATCGTGCGCATCAGCGAGATCGACCCGATCTGCGCCATGCAGGCCTGCATGGACGGCTACGAAGTGGTGTCGCCGTACGTCGATGGCGACCCGGGCAAGGGCGTCGACAAGACCCTGCTCGGCCAGATCGACCTGGTGGTGACCTGCACCGGCAACTACAACGTCTGTGACGCGGGGATGCTCCAGGCGCTGAAAAGTGGCTGTGTGGTGAGCAACATCGGCCATTTCGACAACGAAGTGGACACCGCCTTCATGCGCAAGAACTGGGCCTGGGAGGAGGTCAAGCCCCAGGTACACCTGATACACCGCGCCGCGAGCAAGGAACAGGCCAAGGGCGACCACCTGTTGCTGCTCTCCGAAGGCCGCCTGGTGAACCTGGGCAACGCCACCGGCCACCCGTCGCGGGTCATGGACGGCTCCTTCGCCAACCAGGTGCTGGCACAGATCCACCTCTACGGCGAAAAATTCGCCGACCTGCCCGCAGCCGAAAAGCCCGCCAAAATCCGCGTCGAAGTACTGCCACGCAAACTCGATGAAGAAGTGGCCGCCCACATGGTGCGCGGCTTCAGCGGCGTGGTGACGAAGCTCAAGCTCGAGCAGGCGCAGTATATCGGAGTGGCTTTGGACGGACCCTTCAAGCCTGAGTCCTATAGGTATTGAGGTGCGTTTTTAGAGATTGGAGTTTTGTTCGAGGGGTCTGACGCTGGATGTCTAACGTCTGACGCAAAAGATTAAGAGCGGTTTTTTAGCGGCGGAGCCGCCAAAGCGTCAGACGTTAGACGTCCGACGTCAGACCTCTCACAAACAACCTCGGGCCACCACCAACGACGAACAACCAAGGTACCAACCAACATGCCAACAACCACCCCAAAAATCAGCTTCGAATTCTTCCCCCCAAAGACCCCCGAGGGGCGCGAGAAGCTGCTTGTCGTGCGCGACCGCCTGGCGGCGCTCGAGCCCGAGTATTTTTCCGTCACCTACGGTGCCGGTGGTTCTACCCGTGACAACACCCGGGAGATCGTCGAGCAGATCCATCGCGACGGCCATGATGTGGCGCCCCACCTTTCCGTGGGGGCCGATAGCGAGGAGGCGGTATTGGCGTTGTTGCAAAGCTACAAGGATGCCGGCGTGCGCCGGGTGGTGGCGCTGCGCGGCGACGTGCCCTCCGGTATGGGGGCGCACAAGCTGGTCAACGCCAACGAGCTGGTCGCCATCATCCGCGGCCGCTTTGGCGATCACTTCACCATCAGCGTGGCGGCCTACCCGGAAATTCATCCGGATGCGCAGAGTTATGACAAGGACGTGTACTGGCTCGGAGAGAAATTTCGCGCTGGCGCCGACAACGCCATTACCCAGTACTTCTACAACGCCGACGCCTATTTTTACTTCATGGACGAGTGCGCGCGTCAGGGCGTCGACAGGCCGGTGATCCCCGGCATCATGCCCATCACCAATTTCCAGAACCTGGTGCGTTTTTCCGACAACTGCGGCGCGGAAATTCCGCGCTGGCTGCGCTGGAAGTTGAGCAGCTTCGGCGACGACGGCGGTGTCCTCAAAGCCTACGGCGAGGACGTGGTGACGCGCCTGTGCGAAAGGCTCATCGCCGGCGGCGCACCGGGATTTCACTTCTACACCATGAACCAGGCGGAGCCCACGTTGGGTATTCTTGCCAATCTTGGAATTGACTAGGAGTTTCACGTTGCACGTTACAGGTTTCACGTAAAAGCCAAGGTATCGGACAGAGTGCGGAACTATCTGTACAACGGTGTCAGGTCAGAGCGGTGTCGTTGCAGCCAGCACCCACGTGCAACGTGAAACGTGTAGCGTGCAACTCGCGAGACAATATGCGCATAACCCGAATCCACACACCTCAGCCCCTGGCGGCGAACGCGACCATCGAGCTCGGTGCGGAGGCCGCGCGCCATCTGGTCACTGTGTTGCGCCTGCGCGTGGGCGACGCCCTGTGTTTGTTCAACGGCGAGGGCGGCGAATACGCGGGTGAAATCCTTGCGGCGAGCGCCAAGGCCGTCAGCGTCCGCACCCACGCCTACACGCCTGAAGAGCGCGAGTCGCCGCTGCGGACCCTGCTCGGCATCGCGATTTCACGCGGTGAGCGTTTCGAGTGGGTGCTGCAGAAGGCCACCGAACTGGGGGTGACGGAGATTTTTCCCCTGTACAGCGAGCGCACCGAGGTGAAGCTCAAGGGGGATCGCGAGGGCAAGAAGCAGGCGCGCTGGCGGCAGGTGATCGCCAGTGCCTGCGAGCAGTGTGGCCGCAACCGCTTGCCTGTGCTGCATGAGCCGCGTCAGCTGGCAAACTGGTTGGCGGTGGAGGCGAGTCTCAAAGTGGTGCTGCATCACCGCTCACAGCTGGATATGCAATCCCTGTCGCGCCACAAACCCGACAGCGTGGCGCTGCTGACCGGCCCCGAAGGGGGCCTATCACCTGCGGAGATCGAGATCGCACAGGGGCAGGGCTTTCAGGCTCTCACCCTGGGACCGCGGGTGTTTCGCACCGAAACCGCGCCGCTCGTGGCGCTGAGCCTTTTTCAAGGCATGTGGGGAGACTTTTAGATGTTATCGATGAGAGCGAAACCATGAGCCTGAAACTGTCCCTGATCGCGGCGCGCTCCCGAAATGGCGTCATCGGCAATGGTCCGGACATTCCCTGGCATGCGAAAGGTGAGCAGTTGCTGTTCAAGGCCATGACCTACAACCAATGGCTGCTGGTGGGGCGCAAGACGTTCGAATCGATGGGCGTGCTGCCAAACCGGAAGTACGCCGTCGTCAGTCGCTCGGGAGCGGTGGCCGGCGCGGACGACGTGCTGGTGTTCGCGTCCATCGCGCAGGCGCTGGCTGGCCTCGCCGAGCGCACCGACCACGCCATCGTTGCCGGTGGTGGAGAGATCTACGCCAGCCTGATCGATCAGGCGCAGACGCTGCATCTGTCGGTTGTCGATATCGACGTGGAAGGCGACGTACGGTTTCCGGCGGTTCCCGCCAGTTTCCAGCAGGTGTTTGAGCAGAGCTTCGAGTCCAACATCAACTACCGCTATCAGATTTGGCAAAGGCGTTAGCCCACGTCACTCAACAGGGCGGGGCGAATGCGAAGATGAGCGACGATATCGATCCCAGGACCCAGGTCTATCAGGTCATCAGCCAGATACCGCCGGGGCGCCTGTGCAGTTATGGCCGGGTGGCGGCGTTGGCCGGCTTGCCCGGGCGCGCGCGCTGGGTGGGCACGCTGCTCGGCCGACTGCCGAGCGACAGCACACTGCCCTGGTACAGGGTCGTGAACAGCAGCGGTCGCATCAGCTTTCCCGACGGCTCGCCGGATCACCAGCGACAATTGGCAAAACTGATCGCCGAGGGCAGTGCGGACTCATCCGGCAAGGTGCTCTGGCGCCAATGTCGCTGGCCCGATTGATCCGGTGACGCACGCCGTTTGCCGGCAAATGGCTCTTCCCTGATAATTGACAGGTCTTCTGCCACGCAAGGTGCGCCCGATTCGTGAATACACCGCAAGCCGTTTTCTTCGATCTCGACGAAACCCTCATCAAGAACACCAGCGACACCGATGCCCTGTTCGGCGAAGTGTTCCGTAGCCAGTTCGTCACTCTGGATCCCATCTTGTTCGAGCCCTTCATGGCCGCATTGCGAGAGCACGCTGCGCACGTTTGGGACACCATGTTCGATCGCGCCGAGCCCGCCACGGATCAGCTGACCCAGGCGATGGCGAGCGCCATTGCGGCCGTGGGCGGCGATACGGAGGGTGGTGCGGCATTTTTCGAGGCATTCACCGCGGCAGCGGCGGCCAACAGCGAGCTCCATCGCAATGCCCGCGAAACACTGGAAGCACTGCGCGGCCGCGGTATCGGGGTGGGTATCATCACCAACGGTTTCGAGGCGCTGCAGATGACGAAGATTCGCCGTCACGGCCTGCACGATCTGGTGGACGCGATCATCGTCAGTGAGCATGCCGGAGCACACAAGCCCAGCCCCCTGGTATTCGAGTTCGCGTTGCGCAAGTTGGGGGTGGCGGCGAGATCGGCATGGCATGTGGGCGATCACCCTGTCAACGATGTGGCGGGTGCCGCCGGTGTCGGTCTGGGCGCCATCTATTTCAACCCCGCTCTTGCCGACGGGGAGCTGGATGGCCTTTTCCCGCAGGGAGAGAAGCCGCCCTTGCACGCGATTGCCGATCTCGCCGAGTTGCAGGCGTTGATCGCGTAGGCCGCTGGCATGGCCAGTGCCGGTGGCCGAATATACCGTTCTGCGCTATGCTGAGTTCGCTGACTTCAAGCGTTTCCATCTCAAACGTCGATAGACATCCCAGCTATACCTAACCCGGAGGAGTATCTCATGAAGAAGGCGTTGTCGTTCGTTCTCGCCACAGGCGCGCTGTTTTTTGCCGGTCACACGTTTGCCAAAACCTGTGAACTGGAAATTTCCGCCAACGATCAGCTCCAGTTCGACAAACAGGAGCTCGTGGTTGGCGCCGATTGTGAAAAAGTCACCCTGACGCTCAACCACACCGGCAAGCTCAAGGTCGAACAGATGGGCCACAACTGGGTGGTGGCGTCGAGCGCCGATTGGCAGGCCGTTGCCCAGGCAGGCATGCAGCACGGGCTGGAGAACGATTACCTGCCGCCCGATGACGAGCGGGTCATCGTTCATACCGACATGATCGGTGGCGGCGAAAGTGCCAGCATCACCTTCGACGTCTCCAAGTTCGAGAAGGGCGGTGATTACATGTTCTTCTGCTCTTTCCCCGGCCACTGGGCGGTGATGAAGGGCAAGCTGGTCATTCAATAACGCCTGCCGATCCCGAGCAAGGTGCGCAAGCCCTGCTTGCGCACCTGGATCATGAATTGGCCGGGGGGCGAAAAGAGCGTCGCCGGGGACGAAGCACCCATTCAAACATCGCGCGAGTCAAACATCGCGCGAGGCTATGCTACACTGCCGCTTCACCATCGCCGTCAAGGAGAGACAGCACATGGTCGACAAGGACGTTCACGCCTCGCAGGACACCGATCACGACAGCCCCTGGAAGGAAGCATTGGAAACCCGCTTCCCCGAATTCATGGCGCTGCTGTTCTCCCACATCCACCCCGAGATCGACTGGCAGCGCGGTTACCAGTTTCTGGACAAGGAACTGCAACAGATCACGCCCGACGCCACCAACCGAAGACGCTACGCCGACAAACTGGCCAGAGTTCACACCCTGGGCGGCGGCGAGACCTGGGTGCTCATCCACGTCGAAGTCCAGGGTGAGCCGGAGCGCGCCTTCTCGCAGCGAATGTATACTTACCACTACCGGCTGCTGGACCGCTACGCTGTTGACGTAGTGAGTCTGGCGGTGCTGGCCGACCGACGCCTAGGCTTCCGCCCGGATCGCTACCAACGGGGCCGCTGGGGCTGCGAACTGGAGTTTCGCTTTCCGATGGTGAAACTGCTGGACTGGGACGCCCGCTGGTCGGAACTGGAAGCCAGCGACAACGTGTTCGCGCTGGTGGTGATGGCGCAGATCAAGGCCAAGGCCTGCCGCAGTGGTGAAGAGCGCCAGCGCTGGAAACTGCACCTGATCCGCCTGATGTATGATCGCGGTTATGACCGGGCACAGGTGGTGGAACTGTTCCGGGTGATCGACTGGATGATCCAGTTGCCCAGGGAATTGGAGCCGCTATTCTGGCGTCAGGTACAGGAAATCGAGGAGACGACGAAAATGCCATACGTTACCACCGGGGAAAGGCTCGGGATGGAGAAGGGCTTGAAGCAGGGCCTGCAGCAAGGACGGATAGAAGCCCGCCGTGAAACCGCCCGCAATCTGTTGCTGACCACCGATCTTGACGACGCCACGATCGCCAAGGTGACGAATCTGGCGGAAGCCGAAATTCGCGCCTTGCGCGCCGGGACTGATCACTGATCCACCACTTCCCTGTGGTGCGTGAGTTGGCGTTGGGTTTCGTTCATCAGCCCACACTACGCGCTACATCCGATACCGCACCATCAGCATCACATTGCGCGGTTCGCCCCATAGGTTCCAACTGCTGCCGCCTTCCGCCGCCGAGTAGTAGCGCTTGTCGGTAAGATTGTTGCCGGTGAGGGTGATGCTCCAGTGCGGATCGACGCTGTAGCCCAATTGCAGCGAGTACAGCGCGTAGCCGCTCTGTCGGCCCTCGTAGGTTTCGCTCTGCGCGTTGATGCCGCCGCCCAGGCTCCAGCCGTGCAGTGCGCCGCCGAAGTCTTGCGTATCGAAGCGGTAAACCGTCCACAACTTGGCCATGTGGCGCGGCACGGAGACGGCGACGGGCTTGCCGACGTTGGCCATGTTGCTGTCGCGCAGAAACTTCGTGTCGTTGCGGGTGTAACTGGCCGACAGTTCCCAATTGGGGAGCGGCGCACCGTTGATTTCCAGTTCCCAACCCTGGCTTTGCGCCAAGCCGGCGGCAACGTAGCAGGCGCTGCCATTACAAGCTGTGTTTGCATAGCGCTCGTCTCTCAACGCACGGTTCTTGTCGCGCATACGGAACACCGCGACAGAGGCATTTAGCCGACCATCGAAGAATTCGCCCTTGGCGCCCACCTCTCCCTGCCAGCCCACGCGCGGATCGAGCGTATTGCCCTCGAAGGTCTTTTGCGTCTGTGGAATGAAAATGTCGGCATAACTGGCATAGAGCGAAACCGGCTCGCTAACGTCCCAGATCAGGCCGCCATAGGGTGAAAATTCACTACGCGCCCGTGCGCCGCTGGCAACCCAACCGGTGGTGGCGGTACGGGTATCACGCTCGTAGTTACTGAAACGTCCACCGACCACCAGCGTCAGATCATCGAGTACTGACAAGCGCAGCGCGCTGTACAGGCCGGACTGCTTGGTGCGCGTCTTACCGTAGTTGCCCGTGGTGCCGATGTTTTGATCTTCGGAGAAATGGTGCTCGGTCAAGATGTCGTCGAGTTGAATGGGGGCACCCGCCCAGTTGATTCTGTCGGTGGTGTCCTCGCCCAATGCCCAGTTGTAGCCCAGCGTCAGATGGTGCTGTTGTCCCCAGAGCTGAAACGGGCCACTGACGTTCATGTCCAGGTTCTGACTCTCATAGAGCGCGTGCAGAGGGTAAAGGTACAGCTCTCCTGCCCCGGTGGCCGCATCATAACTGCTCAGCCAACTCGTGTTTCCATCGCGCTCGTGTTCCGCCTGGGCCAGATTGCCCTTGATGACCCAGCCATCGAGCCAGGTACCGGACAAGCGGTGTTCTACATCGATGCCGTAATCCAGGCGCGTGGAACGGCGCTGCACATCTGCGCCCACGAAACTGTCACGCGGACGTCCCAGTGGGCCGCCGTCGCCAGACCCTTGCCGCTTCTGCTCGTGCCCCGCAACTGTCAGGCCAACGGTGGTGTTTTCACCAAGATCCACCTCCAGCACGCCGTAGCCCGTCAGCGTGCGGCGGTAATCAAGGTCGATGAAATTGTCGCGGTCTTCTCCGGCTACCACCATGCGCCCGCGCAGCGAGCCGGATTTGTTCAACGGTGAGGACGCGTCGATGTTGCCGCGGTAGTGGTCCCACGACCCGGCGCCGAGACTGCCGGACACGGCGAAGTTCTCCAGCGGACGCTTGCGCACGAGGTTGACCGTGCCACCCGGCTCGCCGGAGCCGGACAGTAACCCCGCTGGACCGCGCAGGACCTCGATGCGGTCGTATAACGCGGCGTCGTAGGGTGAGGTGAAGGCCAGACTAAGGCCGGGCGAGCCATCCACCTGTGTCTGCAATTCATAGCCACGCGAGAAAAACTTGGTCGGCTCGACAGCCGCCGCCTGCGAGATGCCCGCCGTGTTCAGCAACACCTCCGCCACGTTGTTGAGATTCTGGTCCTCGATACGCTGGCGCGTCATCACCGTCACCGATTGGGGAATCTCGCGCAGTGACTGCGCGCCCTTGAACAGCGTGGCGGCCTGTGCGGCATAGGAACCCGTGCCTTCGCTGGTCCCGCTCACCAGGGTATCGCGCACCCTCACTGTGGACAATGTGACCACTTCGTTCTTTGCCGCCACGATCACATAGCCACTCGGTGTTTTCCGGGCTTCATGACCACTGCCCGCCAGCAACGCGGCAAAACCCTGTTCCGCGTTATAGGCGCCCTGCAATCCCCCGCTGCGCAGCCCCGCGAGCTTTTTCTCATCCATCACCACAGCCACGCCCAGTTGCTGGGCCAGGTGGTTGATCGCTTCGCTCAGTGGCCCGGCGGGGACCTGTATCTGCGCGGCGGCTTCCTGCGCATGGGCGCCGTGGCTGAGAGTGAAACTCAAGCCAACGGCGGGCAGGGCCAGCAGGCTGCACTGGAGGGCGAAGGCCAGAGGCCGCAGGAGATGGAATCGGTGTCGCATGGGAAGGGCTCCGTCGTGAAAGATGTGTTCACCTTCCTTGACGGGCCAGCCGCAAAAAGCGGAAAAAATATTTTGGGCACTGCATTTGCTGGCCAACCGCGTAGGTTGGGTTGAGGAACGAAACCCAGCAATCGATGCACGGTTACCCAACAGCTGTTGGGTTAGCCCGCGGGGCGTAACCCGACGAATGCGTTGCTGGGGAGTTTTTATGTTCGCTAACCCAACCTACGGGTCTGCCGTGCGCGGGCCACGCAGCGCTCGATGGCGGCAATATCCACTATCTCTTTCCATTGAAGATGAGCATATTGGCTGGACTGTAGCCCAGCTCGGCTTTTCGGGCACTCTGATGTATGGGAGCGTGAGCGTACTATCAGCCTTCCGCCTCCCCGCCATGGCGCACCACCACCAGCCAGCGGGTGAAGCGCTGGACGCGGATTTCGGGAAAACTGGCGGCCAGCAGTTGCAGCGCCCTTTCCGGATCATCCAGCGGCAGCACGGCGGAGACCTGGATGTCGCCGAGGCCCTCGGCAGCGAAATGGAGGTAGCCGGGATGGAAGCGGCGCAGTTCCGCCAGCACGTCCGTCAGCGGCCAACCGTGCACTACCAACTGACGGTCGTGCCAGCGCCGCTCCTGCATGTCGGGGTCCACGGCCGTGACGGGGCCCAGGCCGCTGGCGCCAATGCCGACCTGCTCGCCGCCGTGGAGCACCAGCGATGGCGGGCCGCGACCTTCGCTGGCGGGGGTGACGCGGGTTTGCGACTCGATCATGGTCAGCAGGGTTTCGCCATCCCGGTGGTTGACGATGAAGCGGGTGCCCAAGGCCAGGATGTCACCGTACTCGCTGGTGACGGTGAAGGGGCGGGTGCCGTCCGGTGCCACATCCACGTAGATTTCGCCGTCGCGCAGGTGAACGGTGCGCTGCGTGGCGCTGAACGCCACATCCACCGCCCCCTTGCCGGCGAGGATGATGCGGCTGCCGTCCGCCAGCCGCTGTTCCCGCCATTGGCCCGCCGGGGCCCGGATGTCCGCGCCCAGGTGCGCCAGGGGGTAGCGTTGCAGCACCAGCGCGGAGGGAGCGCCGGCCAGCAGCAACAGGGCGAGGGCGGTGGTCAACAGGCGCTTGCGGCGCTGGCCGGCACTGTAGCGCAAGCCAGCCTCCAGGGCCTTGCGAGCGGGTTCAGCCGCCGCCTCCGAGGTGCGAAACCCCGACAGGTTGCCGACGAAGGCTTCCACGCGCCGGGCGGCCTCGGCGTGGCGCGGGTCGGCGCGCTTCCAGGTGTCGAACTCACTGCGCCGTTGCCGGCGCTGCGCGTCAGTGCCTTCATCGAGGGAGAGTACCCACTCGGCGGCCTGTTCGGCGATATGGTCATCCGCGGGCGTTGCGTTTTTGCTCATGGCGCGTTCACAAGGGCGATGCCTGTTGGCAGTGCACCAGCACCTGGACGAGGTCGCTGCGCACCGTGCGGGTGGTGACGCCCAGCTTGCGCGCGACCTCGACCTGGTTGTCGCCTTCGAGGTAGTACAGCAAAAAGGCCTGACGCGCCCTGGCCGGCACCCTGTCGAGCACCCGGCTGATCTGTTCCAGCGCTTCGACCGCCTGCCAGAGCTGTTCCGGCGATGGGTGGCCGGCGCGATCCTCGCCAAGGGCCAGGAGTTCGGCGAGATAGGCCTTCTCGAGAACTTCGCGGCGGGCGCGGTCGATGATCAGGTTGCGCGCGGTGGTGGTGAGGAAGGCGCGGGGATTGCGCATGCCCAGCAGCGTGTCGCGCGAGCCGAGAATGCGCACGAAGGTATCCTGCGCCAGGTCCGCGGCGTTGTCGGCGCAGCCGAGCTTCTTGCGCAGCCAGCCCAGCAACCAGCCGTGATGGTCGCTGTAAAGCAACTGCACCTGCTCGCGCAGGCCGGTTTCGCCGCTGTTCATGTTCGTGCCGTATTGTGAGCGTTGGTTTGCTGAAATGATAACAGTTATCATTCTTGGTGCAAGGATGGTGCTCATCCTCGCGGCGGGCGCCTGTCTGAACTACCATGAAGCCTGTAGAGCCAGGGTTTGTTGAGAATCAGCCCATGGCAAGGGTGTAGTCTCTGTTCATATTGCCTGCACGGCAGCCATAAGCTGTAAGCTTTAAGCAGAACTTTGCTAAAGCGATGGTTTTTCAGGGCTCTTGCTTAAAGCTTACGGCTTATGGCTGTTTTGCCCCCGCTATCGCGACAAAACGGCAACAGGCCCTGGATTTCAGCAAATAACATCAAGGAGGTGGTCTTATGGCTGCACAGTTTCGCAACCTGGTGTTCGAAGGCGGCGGCGTCAAAGGCATCGCCTATGTGGGCGCCATGCAGATACTGTCGCAACGCGGTCTGCTGGATGACATCCTCAGGGTGGGGGGCGCCAGCGCCGGAGCGATCAATGCGCTGATTTTTTCATTGGGATACGACATCCGCAGCCAGCGCGACATTCTCGATTCGACGGATTTCCGCGAATTCATGGACGACTCCTTCGGCATGATTCGCGACGTGCGTCGCCTGGCGAAGGATTTCGGCTGGCACAAGGGGGATTTCTTCTCCGGCTGGATCGGTAAACTGGTGAAGGACCGCCTCGGCAAGGCCGATGCCACCTTCGCCGACCTCAAGAAAGCCAAGCTACCCGCGCTCTACGTGCTTGGTACCAATCTGTCCACCGGTTACGGCGAAACTTTTTCGGCGGAGCGCCACGCCGATATGCCGCTGGTGACAGCGGTGCGCATCAGCATGTCCATCCCGCTGTTTTTTGCCGCCGTGCGCCACGGCGCGCGCAGCGACGTGTACGTGGATGGCGGGGTGATGCTCAACTATCCGATCAAGCTGTTCGATCGTCAGCGCTACATCGACATGGCGGGCGAGAGTGCCGCCGCCCGCACGGTGGATTACTACAACCAAGAAAACGCCCGCTTCCTGCTCGAGCGCCCCGGCCGCAGCCCTTATGTTTACAACCGTCAGACACTGGGCCTGCGCCTGGATACCCAGGAGGAGATCGCCCTCTTCCGCTACGATGAGGCGCACCAGGGCAAGGGCATCAAGAATTTCACCGAGTACGCGCGGGCGCTGGTCGCCGCCATCATGCAGGTGCAGGAAAACCAGCACCTGCATAGCGACGATTGGCAGCGCACGCTGTACATCAACACATTGGACGTGAAAACTACCGAATTCGATATCAGCGCCGAGAAAAAGGCCGCGCTGATTCAGGAAGGCATTCGCGGCGCAGAGGATTATTTCCGCTGGTTCGAGAATCCCGCACAGACGCCGGTGAATCGCCTGCCGGGAGCAAGCGGTGGGCGCAGTTGAGACCCCTTTAGGGGGTGTTGACGTTTCGGTTCCGATGGAGAATGCCGCTCTATTCCGGTTTTACCTGCTCGGGTGCAGGGGAAATTCATGAAACCGGCTTTATCGGTTCGCGCAATTGCCCCTATCGGTAGGCGGGAGCTTCGGCGGCTTTCTCCGTCTCAAAGCGGGTTTCAGACATGCCCCGTATATCCCGCCAGTCCATTTCGAACATTTCTCCGGGGCCGGCATCCATCAGCACGTAGAACGGCCGTGTCGGCAGCGCGAACTGGAAGCGGGAGGCCCTGTCCAGCACCTGGGTGTGCAGGGTTTCGCCGTCGTAGGTGATCACCGATACGGTGACCCCGTCAGCCCGGGTGCCGTCGTCGTAGCGACCCTCGCAGTTGACCGTCTGGCCGTCCAGGGAGCATCTGCCCACAGGGGCGTGGGCCAATGCCGCGCTCCCCATGGCCAGGGCGATGAAAAAAACGAGGGTTTTCATGATCTTTTCCTGATGAATTCGGCGAGCGCCGGTGACAGCTGTTCAATAGCAAAGTGTTGTTGATGGACCTCGCCGTCGATGCCTTCCACCGTCAGCCAGAGTCCGTCTTTCAAGGTGGCGGCGGCGGGTACGGGCACCTCGACGGTTTTTTCCTGGCCGCGGCCAAAGAAGCCGTTGCCCGCCGTGCGCTGGCTGTGGGGCTTGCGCAGCTTCATGTAGGCCATGCGGATTTCGGCGTTGCAGCTTTCGCAAAAGCGGATGGAGAACGCTTTCATCGGCGTGTTCAGTGCCTCGATGGTGGGTGATTTGCGGTCCTTTTCCGCCAATACGAAGGACCAGGGGCCGATGTCGCCACGCAACGCGTCGTCCCTGAGCAGGGGTTTTTGCGGGGCGTTCCAGAGCTGCACCGCGACGGCGCCGAGCGGGATCACCAGCAGTGCGGGCAGCAGGGCGGCGCGCCGCGCCGGGTGCCGCGGAACGGTATCGAAGGTTGGCGCGAATTCCCCGTTGGTGCCTTCGTCGTCTTCATCATCGTCCTGCGCCGCCTTCCCTTTCTTGCGCTGTCTTGCCGGACGTTGCTGCGCGATGGGCTGCCAGGGCCAGTTGGGCAGGTAGAACACCAGCGCCACGCCGGCCACGCTCAGCCAGCCCAGCCAGGTGACGATACCCACGTCGAAACGCCATTGCCAGACGGCCAGCGCCAAGGCGACTGCCAGTAGTATCCAGCCGGCGATCCGCAACAGGCGGCGCTGGGGTTCCGGCAGTGTGCGGCGAAACACATGCCGGCAGTGCGCGGGCATGGCCAGCGCCAGGGCGATGAAGCCGAGCAGTGCGGTGGTGAACAGGGCGATGTTGGCCGGCGTCATGCGCCACCTCCGGGTAACAGCAACCAGGCCAGCGCGCCGCACAGAGCCGTCGCCGCGATCAGGCCGGCCCACAGGGTGCGCACGCGCTTGGTGGCGAAGATCCACACGATGATGGCGGTGTACAGGCTGAAGCTCAGCATGGAGGAGGCCATCACGGCCTGGGCTTGCGGCAGCGGCCAGATCAGGGCCAGCAGCACCGTGGCGGCCGATGTCAGGGCATAGCCGCCGAGCACGGCAGCGAGCACTCGCGACGCCACCAGCCAGCGGTGGTTGGGGGGCAGGGCCTTGGTTTTCGCTCTCACGATACGGCCTCCTGAGCAAGCAAGCCGCCCTGGTTCAGGGCCTGGGCTTCCCGTTCGGCGGCCTGTTTCCGCCAGCGGCGCTGCACTTTCACCGCCATGTAGGCGAAGGTGACGCCCAGGGCCAGGACGGTCAGATCGACCCCCGCCAGCGCCCAGTCGCCCACCGCCAGGGTTGCACCGAGGTGTTTATCGGTGGTCAGGGCGTTGAGTAGCGGCAGCAGTGCGAAGGCCGCAGCGGCGAGCCAGAGCAGTTCCACCCAGGCCTTGCGGTTGTCCCGGAAGAAGGCGTAGATGAGAGTTTCACCCCACACCAGGAACATGATGTTCGCCTCCCAGGCGGCGCGGTCGGCCAGTTCCACCGGCAGTAGGCGGTTGGCCCAAAAATAGGCCGCTACCGCTGTCGGCAGGCCGGCGATGGTGGCAATGTTCAGGGCCTGCACCAGGCGCATGCCGAGATGGCTGTTGGCGCCGTGGTTTTTGCCCCGCTTCACGGTCCACAGCACCAGGCCGGTGCCGATCATGGCGCAACCGAGCAGGCCGGCGACAAAGTACAGCCAGCGCAGCCAGGGCTCGGCGAAGCGCCCTTCGTGCAGGGCCAGCAGCACCTGGTTGGTTTGCGTCACCGTCGGGTCTGGCTCGTCGAGCGGCAGTGGCGCACCCGTGTGGGCGTGAAAACGCATCAAGTCGCTGTCGAACCACAGGACCTTGCCGCCCCGGACGCGGTTGATGTCCACGCGGGGCTCTTCGCCTTCATCGTGCTGGATGAACACGGACGCGACCTGGTCTTTGCCCCAGGCGGCTTCGGCCTTGGCCACCATGCTGGCGACCGATGCCGCCGGGCGGGAAATGGCCATGTGTTCATGGTCGCCGAACAGTTCGTCGAAGTAGCGCTCGCGGGATTTCTGGTCGTTGCCGTACAGGGTATAGAGGCCGGCCGGCATGTAGCTGAGGGTAAAGAACAGCAGGCCGCTGTAGGTGATCATCAGGAAGAATGGCAGGGCCATCACGCTGATCACGTTGTGGGCGTCCAGCCAACTGCGCTGGCCCTTGCCGGGACGGAAGGTGAAAAAATCCTTGAAGATCTTTTTGTGGGTGATCACGCCGGTGACGATCGCCACCAGCATCAGCATGGTGCACACGCCGACGATGCGGAAGGCGATGGGATAGTCAATGTAGTGCAGGGCGTAGTGCATGCGGTAGAGAAGGCTGCCGCCGCCGGTTTCGCGGGGTTCCACCGGTGTTTTGAGCTTGCCGGTGAACGGGTCGAGGGTTTCCCTGCCGAAGGTGCCGTGGTCGTGGCCTTCCAGGGGCACGGTGGACCAGTTGATGGAAAAGTCCTCCCAGTGCCGGGTCGATTGGGATTCGTGGGGGAAGTTGATACCCCAGGATTCCGCGACGGGCGCCACCTCATCCAGCCGATTCAGGCCGAGGGTCAACAGCGTTTCCTTGCCGGGGTAGTCGCGCGACTCCACCAGCGGCCTCTCCGGCTCCATCCAGCGGGTGATCTCGTAGGTGAAA
This sequence comes from uncultured Porticoccaceae bacterium, assembly GCA_964469165.1. Classification (GTDB taxonomy): domain Bacteria; phylum Pseudomonadota; class Gammaproteobacteria; order Pseudomonadales; family Porticoccaceae; genus CAYXXZ01. The sequence continues at coordinate 49,103 of CAYXXZ010000001.1, read as the reverse complement.
TAGCCCGCCGTGCCGGTGACGAACACAAAGAACAGCACCCAGCCCACCACCAGGCCGCTCCAGGTGTGCAGCCAGGCCATGCTCTGGCGAAAACCTTCTTTCATGGATGTGTTTGAACCTCTTTCATTGCCCTTTTACGAGTGTATTTGAACCGCCGTCATCATATGGGTGGAGAGCGCCCATACGCGATGCGGGATTTGCCTTCCCTATAAGACAATGACGGATGAGATGCAAAAAGGTGCAACATTTTGAGTAAATATTTTTTAGGGCTTGTCCTCAACTCGCCTGCCCATGCCCGTTGACGTACTTCTCAACAAGATCAAGCTGGCGCGGAAATGACATGGCAGCCATTTGGCGGTACATTGTAGCTACGTCCAGCCGACTCCCGGCCATAACCACAAATGCGCCACAACCCCCACAGGAGTAAGCCGCACCGTGACAGTCAGCTCTGATTCTTCGAAGCGCCCCGTCTATATCGTCGACGGCGCGCGAACGCCCTTTCTGAAAGCCGGTGGCACGCCCGGCCCCTTCACGCCTGTCGACCTGGCGGTGCAGTGCGGACGCCCGCTGTTGTTGCGTCAGCCCTTTTCGCCCTCCGCGTTCGATCGGGTGATTCTCGGCTGCGTCAATGTGCTTGCCGATGAAATGAACCCGGCGCGGATTGCCGCTCTGCGCCTCGGCATGGGCGAGGCCATGCCGGCCTTCACCGTTCAGATCAACTGCGGCTCGGGAATGATGTCCATCGATGAGGGCTGTCGCGCCATCCGCGAAGGCGAGGCGAATCTGATCCTCGCTGGCGGCGCCGAGTCGCTCAGTCACGCGCCGCTGTATTTCGGGCACCAGGGTGTGCGCTGGTTCGGTGCGCTGGCGGCGGCGAAGAGCCCCATGGCGAAACTGAAAGTGCTGAGCCAGTTGCGTCCCGCGTATTTCAAGCCGGTGATCGGTCTCATGAAGGGGCTTACCGATCCGGTGGTGGAGCTCAATATGGGGCAGACCGCCGAGGTGCTCGCCCACTTGTTCGATATTTCGCGCGAGGCGGCGGACGTCTACGCTGCCGAGAGCCATCAGCGCCTTGCCCGCGCCCAGCAAGAGGGCGTGCTGGACGGCGAACTGGCGCCAGCGTTCAGCGCCGATGGTCGCTGTTTTTCCGTGGACGATGGCGTGCGCCCCGACAGCGACGCGGAAAAACTCGCCAGGCTGAAGCCGGTATTCGAAAAGCCCTGGGGCAAGGTCACGGCGGGCAACAGTTCACAGATCACCGACGGTGCCTCATGGGTGGTGCTGGCCTCGGAGCAGGCCGTGGAGCGCTACCACCTCGAACCCCTGGCGCGCATCGTGGACAGCCAGTGGTCGGCGCTCGACCCTTCCATCATGGGGCTGGGGCCAGTGCTCAGCAGCACCGAACTTCTCAAGCGCAGCGGCGCGGCGCTGCACGACATCGATCTGTGGGAAATCAACGAGGCGTTTGCCGCTCAGGTGCTGGCCTGTCTCGGCGCCTGGCAGAGCAACGAATTCTGCCGCAACGTTCTGCGCCTGCCGGGGGCACTGGGCACCATTTCCCGCGACAAGCTCAACATTCACGGCGGCGCCATCAGTCTCGGCCATCCGGTGGGCGCGAGTGGCAACCGCATCGTGCTGCATCTGGCGCGCAGCCTCAAGCGCCTGGGCCTGCGCCGCGGTATCGCCAGCCAGTGTGTGGGTGGCGGCCAGGGTGGCGCCATGCTGATCGAAGCGGTGTGAGGAGGAACCAGCCATGACAGTCGACATTCTTGCGCTGCTGAATCAGCGTCAGCTCGAACTCGGTCCGGACCAGGGAACGCCCGGAAAATGGCGCCACTGGCGCCTGTCGCGGGATGCCAACGGCCTCGCCTGGTTGATTTTCGACCGCCAGGACAGCAGCGTCAATGCCATCAGCGAGGACGTGCTGCTGGAACTGGAAGACGTACTCAATACCCTCGACGACGATCTGCCCAAGGGGCTGGTGATTCGCTCCGCGAAGAAATCCGGTTTCTGCGTCGGCGCCGATGTCAACATGTTCGAGAGCATGAGCGATCCCGGTGAAGTCGCGGGGCGCCTGCGCTGGGCGCACTCGGTGGTGGATCGTCTCGCAGCCCTCCCCATTCCCACCACGGCGGTGATTCACGGCGCTTGTCTGGGTGGTGGCCTGGAACTGGCGCTGGCCTGTGAGCGGCGCATCGCCGTCACGGGTGCCACGCTCGGTTTCCCCGAGGTGTTGCTCGGGCTGCACCCCGGAATGGGCGGCACGTTCCGCGCCACGGCACTGATCAATCCCCTCGATGCCATGACGCTGATGCTTACCGGCAAGTCTCTGGACGCGCGCCGCGCGAAGGCCATGGGGCTGGTGGATGCGGTAACCGAAGAGCGCCACGTCGCCAACGCCGTTGCCTCCGCTGGCGCGGTGCAGAGAAAGCGGCCCTGGTATGTGAAGGCCTTCGACCTTGCCTGGGTGCGCAACCTGCTCGCCAGGCGCATGATTGCCGAGACGGAAAAGAAGGTTTCACCAGCCCACTATCCCGCCCCTTTCGAGCTGATCGAGTTGTGGCGCGTCAGCGGCGCTGACACCCACGCCATGCAGAACGGCGAAATACATTCCTTCGCCGGATTGGTGACTTCCGCCGAGGGCCAAAATTTGCTGCGCATCTTCGCGCTGCGCGACCGGCTCAAGGGCCAGAAGACGGGCGACAGCGGCATTCGCCACGTTCATGTGGTCGGCGCGGGCACCATGGGCGGTGATATCGCAGCCTGGTGCGCCCTGAGCGGTTACCGCGTCACCCTGGCGGATCAGCAGATGAACATGATTGCCCGGGCCATGGCGCGGGCCGCTGAACTGGCCAGGCGCCAACGCCTCTCCGGCGGCGACAGGCGCGCCATGCTCGACCGCCTGATTCCTGATCCGAGTGGCGACGGTGTCGCACAGGCCGACCTGGTGATCGAAGCCGTGCCGGAAAATGTCGGCATCAAGGTTGAGGTCTACAAACAGCTCGAGGCGCGCATGAAGCCCGGCGCCATTCTCGCCAGCAACACCTCCAGTATTCCCCTGGAGCTGCTCAGCACCGCCACCGCCAACCCAGGGCGCTTCGTCGGCCTGCACTTCTTCAACCCGGTGGCGAAGATGCAACTGGTGGAGTTGGTGGAGCACGACCGCCTCGACGACAGGCAGCGCCAGCGCGCCCTGGCGTTCATCCACGGCATCAACCGCCTGCCGGTGCTGGTGAAAAGTGCTCCGGGATTTCTCGTCAACCGGGTTCTCACGCCTTACCTGCTGGAAGCCATGCTCCTGCTCGACGAGGGCGTGGCGGCGGAAACCATCGATCAGGCGGCGCTCGACTTCGGCATGCCCGTTGGCCCCATCGAACTGGCCGACCAGGTCGGGCTCGATATCTGCATCGCGGTGGCGGACACCCTGGCGGAACAACTGGAAGAGGACGTTCCGGAAGTGCCGGAGTGGATTCGCCGCAAGGTTGCCGATGGCGCCACCGGGCGCAAGGCCGGCAAGGGGCTCTACACCTGGACCGACAAGGGACCGGTGAAGAAAAAGGACATCAAGACGCCGGGCGCGGCGCTCGAGGATCGTCTCATCCTGCCCCTGCTCAACGCCTGTGCCGCCTGTCTGCGCGACGGGGTGGTGACGGATGTCGACATGCTCGACGGCGCGGTAGTGTTCGGCACCGGCTTCGCACCGTTTCGCGGCGGCCCCCTGCACTATGCGGTGCAGCGCGGTCTGGGCGATGTGGTGGCAAGTCTCGAACGACTCGAGGATGAGCACGGCAGCCGTTTTACCCCGAACCCCGGGTGGCGGGATCTTGCCAAGCTGACGGCCTACGATCCCGCGCAGGATGAGCCGTCCTACGTTTATTCGGTGAGCCCGCAGGACCGGCCCTAGCCATGGCGCCAGGCCGTGAAATCATAGCCCGAGTTTTTACCGCCCGCTAAAGATGAACGGATACTTCTGGGAGAAAACAATGAAAATAATCGCTGTCGCAGTGTTGACATGGACCCTGCTGTTGTCGCCGGTTGCCCTGGCAAGCGATGACGCGCACGCCGAGGCGGAAATGCTGCTGAGCGTGACGGGCATGGAGCAGGCAATCGAGCAGACCATGGAGCAGATGCTCGATGTGCAGTTGCAGCAAAATCCGGCGCTCGCGCCCTACAAGCACGTCATGCTCGAATTTTTCAGGAAATACATGAGTTACGACAGCATCAAGCCACAGCTGGTAGCGCTGTACGCAGAGGCTTTCAGCGCCGCGGAACTCAAGGAGATCAATGCCTTCTATCGCTCCCCGACGGGAGAAAAAACCATTGCGGTAATGCCGACGCTGATGGCAAAAAGCGCGATGATCGGCGCCGCCCGCGTCGAGGAAAATGTCGCCGAGCTGCAACGGATGATTCAGGACGAGGCCGAAAGAATACAGGAGCTCCAGGCCCAGTGACGGCATAATTACCCTGTTGATCTGAACAGCAAGGGACAGATCATGAAAAATAAAAATTACCATATTCGAACCATGAGCCCGGCGGAAATGGATCTGCTCATCGAGTGGGCCGCTGACGAAGGGTGGAATCCGGGCCTCCACGATGCCGCGTGCTATCGCGTGGCGGACCCCGGCGGCTTTCTGGTGGGGATGCTCGGTGATGAGCCCATCGCCACGCTGTCCGCGGTCAGGTACGGTACTGATTTCGGGTTTCTCGGCTTTTACATCGTCAAGCCACACTTGCGGGGCAAGGGCTACGGTATCGAGCTGTGGCGCGCGGGAATGGCCTATTTGCAGGGCTGCAATATCGGGCTCGATGGCGTGCCCGCCCAGCAGGCCAATTATGAAAAATCAGGCTTCAAGCTGGCCTATCGCAACGTGCGCTACCAGGGCGTCGCTGGCGCCGACGCGCAACAGGGTGTCGATATCCGCCCGCTTTCATCGCTGCCTTTTGCGACAGTCGACGTCTATGACAGGCCGTTCTTTCCGACCCAGCGATCCGCCTTCGTCAAAAGTTGGATAGCACAGCCCCAAGGCAGCACGCTCGGTATTTTCGATGATGGCGCATTGGCGGGTTATGGTGTGATTCGCCGTTGCCGGCAGGGGCATAAGATCGGGCCATTGCTTGCCGACAAACCCGCCTACGCGGAATCCCTTTTTGTGGCGCTGAGTGGCACCGTCACTCCGGGCGAGCAGATATTTCTCGATGTGCCGGAAAGCAATCCCGAAGCTGTCGCGCTTTGTGAACGGCACGGCATGAAGGTTTGTTTCGAAACTGCGCGCATGTACAGCGGCCCGGAACCGGCGCTGGCGCTCGATCGCCTGTACGGTGTGACCTCGTTCGAGATCGGCTGACAGGCGGACAGGGCGCTCAGCGGTGCCCGGCGCTGACGGACATAGAGCAATAAAATAATTAACCAAGGAGCGTATCCATGACCATAATGATCTATCAAACCATCAGCACACTGCTTTTCGTCGTTGCATTCATCTGGCTGATTCGTACCCGCAATCCTTTTGTTGTGGGTGCGCTGCTGGGAGGCTTTCTGCTGTTCGTCTTTGACTGGGTGTGGGTCGGCAAACATTTCTTCAACGCCACGTTTCATTCCGGCCTGATCATGATGCCGGGCCTCGATATCCACGGTCAGCGCTACCCCTGGGCCGTTGCGTTCAACTGGGCGGTGGGTTTTGGCCTGATACCGCTGTTGTTATCCGACAGGTACTATCAACGCTGGAGCGGGGCGCTGCGCGCCTGGCATTTTCCGGTGGTTCTGGCTGTCGCCGGCATTGGCGTGATTCTTCTTGAAGAATTTCTGGTGTCGGTTCTTCAGGTGTACACCTACCATCAGGCTGAACACTTTCTGGTGTGGGGCGTGCCCTGGTCCAACTTCTGGTTTGGTGGCGGCTTGATGGCTCTCCCTTATTTCGCGTTCCACTATGTGCAGAAATGGGCGCCGGTAAACACCCACGCGGGCTGTTCGCTGTTCAGCGAAAACACCTGGAAAGCCTTTTTCATGGCCTTCGCCGCAACCTGGGTGAGTTTCTATGCGCTCTACGTGATGCAGATTTTCTGGTATTCCGCAGCGCAACCCTGGGTCGAATCCGGGCGAGTATTCTGAGGAGTTGGTTCGGGCCCGCACGAACCCGACACATGTAGGAGCCTGCCTGCAGGCGACCCCAGCGAGATTTGTCGCCTGCAGGGCCGCATTTACAATAGTGTGCCGCGGCTCTTATTTCACCAGATCGAGCGCGGTGACCAGGGCGCGGGATTGATACAGGGTCAGCCGGCCCATGGAGTGGCTCGCCACCTGAGCAGCCTGCGCATCCACGCGGTTGCCCTGGATGAAGTTGCTCCACAAACTGGTCGCCATGCTGGTGTGCATCACATATGCCCAGATGCAATAGAAGGATACGGCGTGATCGTCGCAGGCATCGGGCGGGCCGCCTTCGGCAATGTAGATCTTCTTGAATTCTTCCCACGGCATCAGGGAATCCATCAACATCATTTTCAATTGTGCAAGATCCGCCGCTGGGTCACCCATGCCGCACAGCTCCCAATCGATGAGCGCGGCCAGGTGGCCGTCGCGGGTCATCATATTGTGCGAGCCGAGGTCGCCGTGGCGCAGGCAATAGGGGCGGTCGTCGCCGAGGGGGTTGGCATCCATCCAGGCAAGGCCCAGTTCGACGCCGAGCACGAAGGGCGGTTTGGGCTGTTTGTGCCAGGTGGTGCGGATCTTGTCGATGGCGTCGTTGCGCTGCTGGCTGGCGAGCCGACCGGCTTCCCGGTTTTTTTCCTGGGTCAGGCCGTGCAGCTTGGCGATGGTGGCGGCGACCTCGCGCCCGAAATCCGGGCCCATGGTATGGCCGACGTGGGCGCGGTCCTCGCTGAAATAGGTGCCTGCGGGCTGAGCGTTTTGTACTTCCGTCATGATCATGAAACAGCCGCCCGAGCCGAGTACGTCGGGATTGTGCTCGACGAGAATCGGTTTGGGCACGGGCAGGCCGAGTGCGTGAACGCGCTCGATGTGGCCGAACTCATCGGTCACCGTGGTGCCGGTGTATTCCATGTCCATGTCCTGGCGCAACACCAGGCGGGTGGGGAGAATCTCGTTATCCTTGAGGCGAAACAGTGCGGTGCGCTTGATCTGGCCACCCGGCAGAATACGAATGTCGGCGATGGGTACTTCCGGCAGGCCCGGGTACTTGTTGTGGAGATAGGCGTTGAGTCTTGCGGTGAGCTCTTCCAGGTTGTCCGCCACGGAGTGGGCGCCCTTGCGGCCAATGGGCCGGTACTGATGTTCATCCACGGCCTGAAGCAGGTCGTTGAGCGTTCGGGATGCATTGGCGAACCAGGTTTTGGCGGCGCCATCGCGCTCGCGCAGCCCGCTCACCAACTGCTTGAATACCGCTTCATCGCGCAGGCTTTCGTCCAGGCGTGACGAGATTTGTTCGACCGCGCGCAAGGGGTCGGTTTCGGGCTGTGTCTGCGCGGCAAGTATCGGCCCGGCGTGTGGAATGAGTGCGCCGAGTGCCTGTTCGAGTTCCGTCCAGGCGCCCAGTTGTTGCGCGGCGATTTCACGGCCCGCGCCGGTTTGGGCGATGAGACGTCCGAGTGAGTCGACAATCGCATCGATGACGGCCCTGGAGTAGTCGCTCTGCAGTTCGGTTCGGATGGTGCCCTTCAGCACTTCGGAGATGCAGGTCAGATAGACCGGCAGGTTTTCGTCTCTGATCATTGTTTCGTTATACCCCTGTTTTTTTCGTGGCCGCGGGTCAAGCACCCTGCAGGAAAACAGGGCAGTGTGTGATAGTTATTGAGCATACGTTTGAAGAATACAGAGCCAGAGCCTAATGTGTGTAAGCCTTTATGTCTACAAAGCTGAGTTGGCCTGCGGCTTGCCGAGCCAGACCGCTCTTCAACTGCTGCTGTGTTCAGGCGTTGTGCCCCCCTGGGTAGGGATGCGGGCGCCCAGCGTTGCGATTTCACGGGCGGCGCTGTCCCAGTCGCCTTTGGGGAAAACGGTTTTCAGTACCTCGATGGTCATCGACACTTCGGTGTCCGGTGCTGACTGGACGGGCTGGAAGGGCTGCCAGAAAGAGAGAATCGGCGGAAAGGCGAACGTCAAACTGTGTACCAGCGCCAATTTGCGCACCGCCTGTTTCGGGTCGCTCAAGCGACCGGCCGCCTGCAAGGTGGTGCGATAGTACTCCGAACCGAACAGGGCTTCGGCTTCATCGTGGATCATGTGGGCGTCGCCATCGAAGATGGCGCGGCTGACGATGTCGGGAAAGTCGTGCGCCGAGCGTCGCGAAAACAGTGCCAGCGTGGTCGCGTAAATGACGAGCTCGGGCTTGGCCGGGTCCATCACATCCAGTGCGCAGATGTCATTGAGCAGTGCCACGTCATTTTGCAGCGCGTAACGACAACACTGCACATACAGGTCGTGCTTGTTGATGAAGAAGCGGTACAGGGCGGGCAGCGCCACCTGGGCGTGAGCGGCAATCTCGCGGATGCTCGGCGCGGCATAGCCTTCGCGCGCGAACAGTTCCGTTGCGGCGACGACGATCTCATGCTTCAGCTCGTCCCGGTTTCTTCGCTTCCTGGCCGGCTTCTTGGTCATTTTTTGTTCCTTGTGCATATGCTTGATTGAAAAAGGCCCGTGCGTGTGAAGCCTGGTCCAGGGGGAAACAGCGGGTAAGGTGCAGCGCGTCATCTGCCCATGGCGCGATCGAGGTGCTCGCCCAGCTGATACTGCATGCGATACAAATCGTGCAGTGTTACCGAGGTGAGCTCTATGTCGCGGGTTTCGCGTTGTGCCACCAGGCGCCGTACATTGGACGCCATCGAACAATTGCGGGCAACCGACAGAATGGCGAAATAATCGACCTGCCGTTGATCCATGACACGCCCCGCAGCCTTCTCGTAGTGCGCCATGAAGGTATCCCAGGGCATCGCGAGCGGGACCGTGGAGCGAATGTAACCCAGATCTTCCGCAGCACAGCTGATGCGAGCCAGTTCCCAGTCGAGCAGTGCGCAGACGCGCTCGCCTTCTGCCAGAACATTGTGGAACAGGGCATCGCGGTGCGCGAGGCAGGGCCGATCGCGATAGGCGACTTCGAGATTTTCCAGAAGCCAGGCATAGGCGGTCTCGAGAATCAGCGACAGGGTGCCGCACTCGCTGCAGGTGGCACGCAGTCGTTCGATTTCGGCGGCGAGCGCTCCTCTGGGCAGTGGTGTGGAATCCATGTCGAGCCCGCTGAAGGCGTCCGCTGGCACCGCGTGCAGACGCGCGAGCTCAGCGGCGTAATCGGCGAGTAGCGACGGCGAGGTCGGCGGGTAGAAATATTGGCCGGCAACCGCGCCCGGCAGCTTTTCCACCACCATGAACGGCTGGCCGATGTGGCGCGGGTCGATTTCCAGCAACAGCGGGCGCGGTACCCGAAGGCCGTGATCGGCAAGAATTTTTTGCAAGGGATATTCGTAGGCGATCGACTTGCCGCCCGACAGGTTCACCTGCAGATCGCAGCGCAATACCAGCGTTCCGCTCATTTGCGCAAGGCCGGATACCGTAAAGAAAGCCGTTTGCTTGGAGCGTCCGCCGACCACCTCCTGGAAATCGCTGACGCGCGCCTCGGGAGCGGAGAATCTGCTTTGTAAATAGGCTTCGAGCTTCTTCCCGGTATCCGCCTGTGGGGCGGATGTACCTGGGTTCTGAGCGGGCTCATCCGTCTCCAGAAGGGTGCTCATGGCGTCTTCGAGCTTGGCGAGTGTCAGCCACTCCCTGTGGCAGGGCTCGGCGAGGGTAGCGGAATTACGTGTTTGTGGCGGGAGTACAGGGTTGCTGTGAAACTGGCGAAGTGCCGGATCGGTGGCAAACCAGCCCTCGGGACTGTCCAGTTGGCGGCCTTCGCCGCTGCTGACGTAAAGCGACATGCGCGCCAGTGCGCGCGCCATCGACGCGGCAGCCGCCTTGGCCTTCGCCGAGTGCAGTTCGGGGGCAATGTCGCGCTGCAGGCTTGCCAGGATGTTTTCCAGAAGAATTTCGGGGCGAATCATCGTTATCTGTACCCTGTGGGTGCCCATGGCGTGGCGGATCAGTATAGGGAATGCGCTCTTATTTCGATAGTATCGATTGATATTTTATATTGAAAAGCAGAAGCGCTTCTGTATCATGAAGCGCACACAGGCCCGCTCGGGGCCTTGGCGATAACAGTGATAACGAGACAGCATCCATGATCAGCGACGACCATCTCAATCCATTCAACCTCGATCCTGCGCGCGAATTTCCCCACCAGATCGAGAACGTGCCCAACTGGACGGAGCATTATTTTTTCTACGGTTACGATGCGCGGGAGCGCCACGGCATGTGTGTCCACATCGGCAGGCTGCCCGCCGATCCGAGCATCTGGCGCGCCGTGATTCAGGTGTATTTGCCGGGAGAGGAGCTTCTGGTGGCGAAATACCACGGCCGCGATGGCGATGGTCGCGGTGCCGGCGCGGGACCGTTCAAGCTCGATTGCATCGAACCCATGAGGTGCTGGACGGCGCGTTTCGACGGCGCCATGCACGCCACCACGCGCACGGCGCTGGCACGCGGCCTGCTGGTGGACGGCCCGGCGGAACCGGTCAGTTTTCAGATGCTGTTCGAGGCGGCGGGCCCCTACTACGGTCCCAGCGAGAGCGATCATACCGATGATGGCCGATCCTCGGGCTCCTTCCATACCGAGCAGATTCTGCGCATGCGCGGTGAAATACGTTACCGCGGCAAGGTCATCTCGCTCAGCGGCGTGGGCGCCCGCGACCACTCATCCGGCCCGCGCGACTATGGTCCCGTCATCAGCGATATGTGGATTCACGGCCTGTTTCCCAGTGGCAAGCTGTTCCATGCGCACATCGTGCGCTTCGAGGGGGCAGAAGTGGTGGGGGCCTACGTGTTTCGCAATGACGGTTCGCCCATCGAGCAGGTAAAGATTCTCGAACACCCGCCGGTCAACACCGCGGATGCGCCCCTCGCCTCACTGCCATCGGACCCGCTGCGGGTAAATGGTGGCAACTACCGGTTGGTGCTGGGCACAGAAAGTGGCGAAGAAGTGTATGAAATCGAGATGTTGCACTCCCACATCATCACTTACCGCGCGCCCATGGAAGAACTGATCGGCACCGACTTCACGCCGGGCGGTGTGCAAATGTGCGAAGCGCCGATGCTGGTGCGTTGTGGCGGTGAAGAGGGCGTCGGCCTCTATGAACGGGTGGCGCGCACCGAAACCTTGTTCGTTTTGGAGTGACGGCAGGGGCCGACTCCACGCATTGCGCGGGAGTCGGCCGGCAATCAGGCTATTTCAGGTCAGTTCCCGCATGGACTGCGGGTCGAAGGGCAGAAACTCCTCGCCCTTGACGACTTTTTGCACCCAGCTCGGGTCATTCACCAGAGAACGGCCGACGCACAGCAAGTCGAACTCCTCGTTTTCGAACTTGGCCATCACCTGATCCAGGTTGTTGACGGTGGTTGGTGGCTTGGTGGCGGGGTCGTATTTGCCGCGCTGCACGCCGGTGCCGCCGACCATCATGGTGGGTTTGCCGGTGAGCTTGCGGGTCCAGCCCGCCAGGCTCAGAGGTGATTCCTCGAAGGGGGGAATGGCGAAGTTGCGGGTGCTGGGGTCGAAGATATCGACACCGGCGTCGGCGAGGGGGCCGAGAATCTCTTCCAGTTGTTGCGGGGTTTCCGCGAGCACGGCGTCGAAATCCTGGGATTTCCACTGGGAATAACGCAAGGAAATCGGCATATCGGGGCCGATCTCGCGGCGCACGGACTTGATCAGCTCCACGGCGAAGCGGGTGCGGCCCACGTGGTCGCCACCCCACTGGTCGGTGCGGGTGTTGGTTTCGCCCCACAGGAAGGTGTCGATCAGATAGCCGTGCCCACCATGAAGGGCGATGCCGTCAAAACCCACGCTCTTGGCATTGCGAGCACCGCTGGCAAATGCGGCGATCACATCGGCGATGTCCGACTCGCTCATGGGCTTGGTGGGCACCTTCATGGTTTCCAGGTATTCCGCGGAGAGTGCGGTTTTCTTGTCGGTCGGCCCCCAGATGCCGTTCGGGCGGCAGGCGGGATAATCGGGATACGGCCCTGTGCCAAGGCGCTTCATCACGCCCATGTGCCACAACTGGGGGAAAATCAACGTGCCGGCGGCATGCACCTCGTCGACAACCTTGCGCCAGCCCGCCAGCGCCTCGTCCGTCCACATATAGGGGGTACCGTGCTCGCCGAGCCCCGCATCGCCCACCGCGCCCTGGTGTTCCACGCACACCGCTTCGGTGACGATGGTGCCCACGCCGCCTTCCGCGCGGCGGCGATAATAGGCTGCAACGTCATCGCCAGGAATACCGTTGGGAGAGAAGTTGCGGGTCATGGGAGACATCACAAAGCGGTTGGGCAATGTGAGATTGTTGACGGTAAGGGGTTGCAACAAGGGTTTGATCAGGGGGTTTGCGGTTTGCATCAAGAATTCCTGCAGGGCTGGGCGGTAAAGAAACGGGGCATGATGGCAATATTTGCACCAGTGGTCAACTTCCGCCTTGAAGGCATCCCGAGGCGAAACCATAAGGATTTTCTTGCCGACGTTTATCGCACCGAATCGCGCCGCGTGCTGGCCACGTTGATTCGCCTGGGACGCCTGCTGTTGGAGTTCCAGGCTTCCTCCAGCGCGGCCCGAAACACGTCTGCCGGTTGCGCGCCGGACACCCCCAACCGCCCGTCGATCAGGAAGAAAGGTACGCCGTTGCTGCCATGTGCCCGTACCCTGCGCTGGTCGTCTTCGATTGTCGCGACATGGTCGCTGCTGTCGAGCACCGCCGCACAGACGGCCCGGTCGAGACCGATTTCGGCGCCGAGCCGCAGCAGGGTCTCGCGGTCGAACAACGGCTCCTGTTCAGAGAAGTAGGCCCGGTAGAAGCGCTCGATGGCCGCTTCCTGCAGGCCCTGCGCGGTGGCGAGCTTCACCAGGCGATGGCCGTCGAGGGTATCGCCCGCGAGGGTGCCGGCAAGGCGGTACGTCAGCCCTTCCGTGGCCGCCTCGCTTTCGGTCTGTTCCCTGATGGCCGTGGCCCGCGCTGCGCCGACGCGCTGCCCGAGTAGGTCATCCACGGGGCGGGGGCTTTGGCCCGGCATCAACCGGAATGCACGGTGGATGACTTCCACCTGGTCGCGGTGGGCGAAATCCGCCAGGGCCCGCTCGAAACGGCGCTTGCCGATCCAGCACCAGGGGCAGATCAAGTCCGCCCAGATTTCAACGGTGATTGTTTTGCGCATGCTCTATATGTCTCCCAACAAGGGCCAGTATTGAAGAAACTGACCGGGCCGGCAAGTTCCGGCGTTTGTGGGGAATGGCGAGGGGCTTGGTGTTCATCGGCCGGGTGCTGATAGTATGATGGGCGTGATTTAACAAAATGTGTGGTTGAGCTTGATGTCAAAAGACACGAAAGGCGAAAAAGTCGATCCCTTGAAAGTTGATGCCATCACCGAATATTGGCTGAAAACATTCGATGAGCCAGATCCGGATGCAAAGAGGCTATCGCTGAAGCTGTTGGTGGTTGGTCTGGCCATATGCCGAGATTCCGAGATCTGGAGCAAGAGCTTCGGCCTCACGAGGGGTGAGATGACGGTGCTTATGGCGCTATTTCGCGCCGGTAACACACCTACGCGTCCCACCGATCTGCTCCTTCTTCTTTCAATGTCGTCTGCCGGCATCACCAAGAATATTAAAAGTCTTGAAAAAAGCGGACTGGTTGAGAGGCGACCCAACCCTCTCCATAAAGGAGGTTTTCTGGTCAGTCTGACGGAGGCGGGTAGAGCGCTTGCTGTCAAGGCGAGAACGTCCAAGAGCTGGGGGCCGCTCACGGATGCGCTGACCAAGATGCCGGAAAGGATGCAGAAAAATGCCGAAGAGATTTTTGATGTACTGATAAACGCTGCACATTCGGGCGCAACAAAAAGAAAGTCACGCGCAGCTTCACTTTCATATCTCAAGCCGCATCACGTTCTCGAAGCCAAAGGGCTTAAAAAGTCTCTTGCAGATTAAGAATCCGTAAGGCATCGGCTGGCTAGTGGTACAGCCGATCCTGCTCTTGTCATTGCACCCTTCCTCTACGTAGCGCCTTCCCGGGAACTGGCCTGTGCGCCACATGTGTTCCTGAATCCCATCAGAAATTCAATAACGGCCTTCTGGCGTCTTGCCGACCATGCGTGGTGGCCAGCACCTGTGACCTTCTTGCGTCTCGGCGTGGCCGCCCTGGTAAAGAGGGTTGTTTTTATGCCTCTCCAAGAAGGTAAATTGCCTTTCCAGTAAGGCAATTGTGTGCTAAGGTTACTCCACTAACATTGTTTCGGGAGATGGATATGGAGCGACTTTCAGCGTCTAGACATGCGCTCGTTGCTGTGGATGACGAGCACGGCAGATTCAGGGTACACCGGGATGCGCTGCGTGACCCGGAGGTGTTCAAAGATGAGATGAAGCTGATCTTTGACAGGTGCTGGCTTTATATCGGGCATGTTTCCGAGCTGCCCGAGAAAGGCAGTTTCGTGGAGAGAACCGTTGGCGGCAGGGCTTTGATTTTCGTGCGCACACGGAACGACGAAATCTTGGCCCTATATAACTCCTGCACTCACAGGGGCGCGCGGCTTTGCAGGGACAAGCGGGGTACGGCGCGGAACTTCACGTGCCCATACCACGGCTGGGTTTTTGGTATGGATGGCCAACTGAGGTCCATGAATGCGGAAAAAGGCAAGGGGTTCGCCGAGGGTATCTCTGATGATGATTCACTCAACCTGCGCAAAGTTGCTCGTATAGACCACTACAGAGGTTTTTACTTTGTCAATTATGACCCTGAGGCGATCGGGCTGGCGGACTATCTTGCGGGGGCAAAAAACTTTCTGGACTTGATGATCGATCAGGCCGAAGGCAGTGATCTGGTCGTGCTCCCCGGGGAGCATTCCTATTCCGTTTCTGGCAACTACAAGTTCATGTGTGAAAACAGCTATGACGGTTATCACGTTCCCTCCACGCACATGAGTTATCTCGAATACCTTCAAGAGCGTGACGCGTCATCCGACAGCGCGGGTGAACTGGCGGCAGTACTTGCTAAATACAGTGAATACGGCGAGGGATGGGGCCTTGGTCACGGTCATGGCGGAATGGAGTCGTGGGTGCCGACGGGCCGGCCGGTAGCACAATGGGTTCCTTCTTGGGGCGAGGCCGCCAAGGCGGAGGTAGAGGAGACCTACGCGCGGCTTACAGAGAAGTTTGGCAAGGAACGGGCCGATCGAATCGCCAACTCCCAGAAAAACATGGTTATTTTCCCCAATCTTGTGATCAACGACAACGTCGGCTTCACCATCAGGGTGGTAGAGCCAACCAGTGTCTCCAGTATGCGCATCACCGCCTGGGCGTTGGCCCCTACCAACGAGTCACCCGCGATGAGGAAGATTCGTCTGGACAACTTCGTGGGTTTTCTTGGACCGGCGGGAATGGGCTCGGCGGACGATGTGGAAATGATCGAAATCTGCCAACAGGGACTGGAGCATACCCCGGTTGAATGGAATGAACTGTCCAAGGGCATGCAGCCCTGTGCTGACCGGCGCTGGGAAACGAGTGGTCCGAGTGATGAGGCGCAGATTCGCGCCTATTGGGCGCAGTGGGATCTTATGATGAGGGGTGAGCCTGCTTTCAATCAGCCTGAACCCCCGCAAGCTAAGGAGGTTTGAGATGGCCTTGGACGAAAAATTGCTTAATGAGCTTTTGTTGCGTAACAGGATAGAGAGCTTTCTGTATCACGAAGCCGAACTTCTCGACGACTGGCGCTTTCCGGAGTGGGCGAGCCTGTTCACCGACGATGCGCGGTACGACATCGCGTCGCTGGATGCCGATGATCCGCTCGCGGCGGACCCGGCAACGTCGCTGTTCGTCGTATCCGATGACAAGGAGCGGCTGGTCAGCCGGGCGAGCCGTCTCATGAAGAAGAATGCGCACTCGGAATACCCCCGCTCGAAAGTGAGGCATCTGACGAGCAACATCCGTTTCAATGAGCGCGCAGACGGCGCCATCGATGTGCGATCCAATTTTGTCGTGTATCGCAGTCGCGGTGACAAAACCGTGAGATATATGGGTGAGGCCCATTATGAACTGCTGCGAGTGGATGATGGCTTTCGCATAAGGAACAAGCGTATCAAGCTTGACTTGAACACGTTGGCCGATCAGGGACGCCTGACCATCATTCTTTGATTTTTGCTCCGCACTTGGGCGCGAAAATATTCACATATTCCAGACAGGCTTTATTGAAGGAGAAAGCAGTGAATCTGATGTTCATGGTGGTACGAATGGCAATCAACCCGGGTGCAACGGAAAATTTCCGCAAGACCCTGGCGGAAGTGGTGCGCATTGCAAAGGAAGGATCTGATGGCTTGGTTGGCTATGAATGGTTCTTGTCCCCGGATGGTCGCGACTGCACGGTAATCGAGGTGTATGACGGGCCCGCGGCGCATGCGAAACATGTTCAGCGCGTGGTGCTGCCCCATGCCGGCAAGCTTCGTGAATACGCTTCGAGCCAGATGAGCCTCGCTGGAAATGTGCCTGATGAAATGTTGAAGCAAATGCGCGGCCGCCTGGGGGATGTACCCTATCTTGGCGTTCAGATCGCCGGGCTCCTCGACGCGTTCTCCACGAATGCGGAAAAGCGGCCTTCCGCCATGAGCGCCTGCATCGTGGCAACGGGAACCATCACTTCGAACAAGATGCAAAACCTCCGGGAACTGGCCGATGCGTCTGCCCGCGATCTGGTGGGCAAGGATGATGTTATTGCCTTCGAATGGTTCCTGAACCAGGATGACGGAAGTTTTGCGATTATCGGGATGGGGCGGACGCCGGCGACGATCACAGATCGTATCTCCCATGCGTTAGACACTCTCAGAACAGAAGGCGCCTCGGAAATTGCCCTGGACGCCGTGGGACTTGACCCGGCAGAAGTGGCAAAGCGCTTTGGATATTCCCGTCTCGGACGAGTGGGTGGCGAGAGGATCGAAGGGGTTCTGTAGAGTATTTCCTCGCAAATATCGGCATGCATTCATAGAATTTACGAACACGGGATCAAAGACAATGAGCAAAGAACTCGAAGGCAAGGTCGCAATAGTCACGGGCGCATCGTCGGGAATAGGCGCGGCAACTGTCGAGGCCCTGCTGCAGGCAGGGGCGTCCGTCATTGCGGTTGCGCGCCGCCGGGAACGGCTGAAAGAACTTGCGGCGCGGGCAGGCGAGCCAGAGAACCTCCTGTTGTTCGAAGGCGATGTCACGCAACAGCAGGTCGTGGATGCGTTGATGGCGAAAGTGAAGCAATGGAAGGGACGCCTGGATTATCTGATCAACAACGCGGGCGTTTCCCGGGGCGCCCCGAATGAAATCACCCATCCCGACGATGTCAAACTGATGTTCGACACCAACGTACTTGCGCTGGTGAGCCTTACGCGTTGTGCAACAGCGCTTTTGCGCGAAACTGCGGGCACCGTCGTCAATCTTTCCTCGACCGCCAACAAGGCCGCCCTGCCCGGCGGTGCGGCATACAGCGCCAGCAAGGCCGCGGTGGCGACGTTTTCCGAATCGCTCCGCAAGGAGCTGGCGCCCGACAACATACGTGTGGTGGTTATTTACCCGGGGTTGGTGAATACCGAGTTGTTCGATCACTTCGATGACGAGAAAAAGGCGCAGTTCGACAAGATGCGGGCGGCAATGCATCCCCTTGAGCCAGGGGATCTTGCCCGACTGATTGTTTTTGCGGTATCTCAGCCAGAACATGTCGCATTGAATGAAATCGTGATCCGTCCCACCAGACAAATCCCGTAGTCAGGCAAGCGGCGGGCCGCAAACGATAATAATATTTTTAATCCGTTTGGGAGAGAACGCATGAGCGAGAAAAACGTCGTTGTCGTTACAGGCGCCAGCCGGGGTATCGGAAAAGGTGTGGCATTGGCCTTCGGAGCTACTGGCGCCACCGTCTACGTTAGTGGCCGAACCCTGAAGGGCAGTGGAACGCCTCTGCCCGGGTCGATCGAAGAAACCGCCGAGGCGGTTTCGGCCGCTGGGGGGCGCGGTATCGCGGTCCAGTGTGATCACGCCAACGACGAGGATGTACGGCGTTTGTTCGTGCGGGTGGAAGAGGAGTCGGGCCGGCTCGACGTCTTGGTGAACAATGCTTGCAGCCTGCCGGCTGCGCTCTCCGCCGAAGGCGGCTTTTGGGAGCGCTCCCTGGAGTTGGCCGATATGTTCGATGTCGGACTCCGCTCGACGTATGTCGCCAGTTATTACGGTGCCCCGCTGATGGTGCGCCAGCGCCGGGGATTGATCGCCAACATTTCGTTCTATGGCGCCGTCAGCTATTTCCACGGCCCGGCATATGGCGCGCAGAAGGCCGGCGGCGACAAGATGATGTACGACATGGCGGTGGACCTCGCTCCGCACAACGTGGCTGCCGTGTCGATCTGGTCGGGCAGAGTGCGCACCGAAATGAACAAGTTGCGCTGGCAGGGAAAGGACGGCGCCGAGGAACGTCTCGCGCAGTACGAGACGCCGGAATTCACGGGTCTGGTTCTTGTCGCCCTGCAGAAAGATCCGGCGCTGATGACCTTGTCCGGTCAATCGATCATTGCCGCCGAGTACGCAAGCGAGCACGGCATCCGCGACCTGGATGGGAAACAGCCGGCCAGCCACCGGGACACGCTTGGTGCGCCGCCCTTCCGTCCACTGTTCCCGTCCGATTCGTAAGAAAGTCCGCAGAGATGTCATCACCGGGTGAAATTGGGAGGGCCCATGGAAACTGAAAGTAAAGTCGTCATCATCACCGGCGCCAGCAGCGGCATGGGTGAAGCCACGGCGCGGCGGCTGGCGGCGAAGGGTGCCCGGCTCGTGATCGCGGCGCGCAGAGGCGAGCGGCTGGCTGCGCTTGCGGAAGAATTGGCAAGCAACGTCGTATGGGTTCAGGCGGATGTCTCGCAACGGCGGGACATGGAGGCGCTTGCGGATACCGCTGTACGTCATTTCGGCCGCATCGACGTGCTTGTGAACAACGCCGGGTATGCGGCCGTATCCTTGCTCGAGGCCGGACTCGTCGACGAATGGGAAAAGATGATCGACGTGAACTTCAAGGGCCCGCTCTATGGAATTCACGCCGTGCTTCCGGTCATGCTTCGACAGGGGGCGGGGCAGATCATCAACGTGTCATCGGTTTCCGGAAGTATCGTGATGCCTGGAACCTCGGTCTATTCCGCATCGAAAGCTGCACTCAATACCCTTAGCGAAGGTTTGCGTAGGGAGACTGCAGGGAAGATCCGCGTATCAGTCATTTCTCCGGGAGGAACTGATACCGAAATGCCGAAATATGGCAGCGTTCCACGGTTGAGTGCGGACTCGGTGGCCAGAGCAATCGAATACTTGATCTTTGAGCCGGGTGATGTCGCCATCAATGAATTAACCATCCGGTCGCTTTTTGCCGAGCTGTGATAAATATATCCAACACCTATTACACAGGAACTCCAAAGACTGAGGAGTTCCTTTTCTTCGCGGCTCCCTGGGACAATCGGTAGCCTTTGAATTCAAATACACATGTGGGGTAACTATGTCACTTGACCATTACGTAACATTGGGCAATTCAGGGCTTCGTGTCAGTCCGTTTTGCCTTGGCGCCATGACATTTGGCGAAGAGTGGGGATTTGGGGCTGACGCTTCCACGTCTCTCCGTATTCTCGACCACTTTATTGAGCGTGGCGGAAACTTTGTCGACACGGCAAATCTTTACACAGGGGGGCGGTCGGAAGAGATTATTGGCGACTATTTGAGTGATGATTCAGCCAGACGTGACAAGCTCGTCATCGCCACCAAGTTCGGTGGGAATATGCAGCCAGGCAATCCCAACGCAGGAGGTACTAACCGCAAGTCCATCATTGCTGCCTGCGAGGCATCGCTTCGCCGTTTGAAAACAGATTACATCGATCTGTACTGGCAGCACTGGGAAGACCCGTTCTGCCCGGTTGAGGAAACCCTGCGGGCGATGGATGCTTTGGTGCAAAGCGGCAAGGTTCGCTACCTGGGGTTTTCCGATACTTTCGCCTGGAAAGTTGCCCGCGCGCAGACCATCGCCGAGCTTAGAGGCTGGGCACCATTGGTGGCGCTTCAAGTCGAGTATTCACTGGTTCAACGCACCGTCGAAGGCGAACTCGTACCGATGGCGGCCGAGCTTGGGATGGGGGTCACCCCCTGGGGGCCACTGCGTAGCGGAGTACTCAGTGGAAAGTACCGCAGGGGCAATATGAAAGCGGAGTCTGTGGGGCGGGCAGACTCGATTGCGCGGGCCGACAACGAGCGCGTACACTCAATTCTCGATGTTCTTCATCAGCTTGCAGATGAGCTGGAGCTCAGTTGTGCCCAAATAGCTTTGGCCTGGGTGCGATCGCGGCCAGGCGTCACGGCCCCTATCATCGGAGCTCGCACGGTCGAGCAGCTTGAGGCCAATTTGTCGGCATTGGAAGTGACGCTCGATAGTGATGCGCTTGCACGGTTGGACGAGGTATCCAGGCCAACATTGAATTTTCCTGCCGATTTTCTTGCAAACGCCCAGGCAAACAGTTTTCGGGACATGACCATAAATGGCCGCTCATTTGGGCAATCCAACAGATGAAGAAAATATTCAGTCTCCAAAAAAGAACTTGCCACTCGGCCCTTTGATAGAGGACAAGCCGTGGAATACGTGAGAGAAAACATTCGCATAGCCGCCCCTGTGGGGCGGGTCTGGGCATTTGTGGCAGGCTTCGGCGCAATGGAGCCCTGGTGTCCGGCAATCAAGAGCATGGAACTCGAGGGGCACGGGATCGGCAGTGTCCGCGTGGCCTATCTCGAAGGCGGCATCGTGTCCCGCGAACAACTGCTCGAGGTCGATACCGACAACTACAGGATTGTGTACTCGCTGATGCCGCCAAGTGCGCTGCCATTGCAGAACATTCGCTCCACCATGCAGCTGTTCGCCATCGAACCGAATCTGACCGAAGTGCTGTGGTATTCAGAGGCCGACCCGGTGCCGGACGATATCCAGGCAAATGTGGGCGCGGTTGTCGGCGGTTTTTACCGTGAATGCCTGACGGAGCTGAAGGTGCTGACGGAAAGGGAGCGCGTCGTTCGCAAACTGATGTAGAGCCCGATCCCGCGATACGGAGCCATCCCGTCCACTGCTGCAAGGTGGATGAGATAGCTGTTGGGAAAACGCTCGACAACACGAAGTGGTATGGTACTATTCCGTACCTTTTTGTGAAGAGCGGCTCATGGCCAAACCGCAAACCGCACCGAAACACAGAACCGCCAAAGGCGCACGCCGCATTCAGGATCTTACCGCCACCGCCGCGGACCTGTTCCTGGAGCGCGGCTTTGAATCGGTGGCGGTCGATGATCTGATCGCTCGTGTCGGTGGCTCACGGCGCAATGTCTACAGCCATTTCGGCGGCAAGGAGGGGCTGTTCATCGAAGTGGTGACGCACCTGTGCGACGAGATCGCCAAGCCCCTGGAGCGCTTGGGTATCAGTGAAGATGATCCACGACAGGCGCTGTCTTCCTTCGGGCGACGGGTGCTGGGCGTTGTTCTGCAACCGCGCACCCTGGCGCTGCACCGGCTGATGGTGGCGGAAGGCAGGCGCTTCCCGGAGCTGGCGCAAGCCGCCATGGGCGCCGGCCACCGCAAGGGCGCGGATATCCTGGCGGCGTGGATCGAGGCGCACCAGGGCGATGGCCGACAGCATCATTTCACGAATCAGGTATCCGCGCGGGCGCTTGCCGAGCAGTTCCTGAGCATGGTGGTGGCCGAGGCCCAGTTGCGTGCGCTGATCGGTCTCGACCCGCAGCCGCTGCCGGCCACCGAGATCGACCGGATCGTCGATAACGCCGTCGCGACGTTCCTGCGGGGCGCGGCGCCGGCGCGGGAGGTGTCCTATGGGGAATAAACTGTCGTGGAAGGCGGTCCTGGCGTACCTGCTGGCGGCATTTTTCCTGGTCGGCGGCATAGGCAACATCTTCGTCTCCGAACAGATCGCCGCCGACTATGCCCGCTGGGGGTACCCGGACGGGTTCCACTATCTGACCGGCATCCTCGAATTGGCCGCCGCGATCCTGCTGGTGTTCTCCGTCCCGTTGCGCTTGTGGGGCGCGGCGCTGGGGGCCGTGGTCATGGTCGCAGCTCTTGCGACCTTGCTGCTCCACGGTGAGTACGCGCACGCGGTCGCCCCCCTTGCCGTCCTGTCGGTTTCCGTGGCCGTGGGCTGGTTCAACAAACCTGGAAGTCAACCATGAGTAACCCGTCGTCACCTGTGCGGCCGGAAGACCGCGGGTTCGCGCCGCGCCGGCCGTGGGCCGCCTTGATCGCAGTGGCCACCGTGGTGGTGATATTCGCGGCGTTGTTTGCCTGGCGTACCTGGCGTAATGCCGGCTCGGTCCCGCCCGAGCGGCCACCGGTGGCGGTCGCCGCCATGGTGGTGGCGCCGATGGCTATGCCGGTGTCCCTGAAAGCGGTGGGGTCACTGAGTGCGGTCCGCGAGGTGTTGCTGTCTCCCGAAACCGCCGGCCGCGTCGTCGCCATCGGCTTTGAGGCGGGGGCGAAGGTCGAGGCCGGAGCGAAGCTGGTGCAACTGTACGACGCTCCGGAGCGGGCCGACCGGGCCGCCGCGCTGGCCCGCGCCAATCTCGCCAGGACCCAGCTGGAACGGGCGACAACGCTGGTGCCCACCGGGGCGGAATCCCGCGCGATGCTCGATCAGCGCAGCGCCGAGCGCGACCAGGCCCTGGCCGAGGTGCAGCAACTGGACGCGCGCATCGACCAGAAGCAGATCCGCGCGCCGTTCGCCGGCACCCTGGGTATCCGCCTGATCAACCTCGGGCAGTACCTCAATCCGGGGGACGCCATCGCGACCCTGAGCGATAGCAGCGAGTTGTTCGTGAACTTCAGCGTGCCCCAGCAGCATTTGCCCCAGCTTCGCGAGGGTGGCACCGTGCGTGTCACCACCGATGCCTTTCCGGGGCGGACGTTCACCGCCAGGGTCAACGCTGTCGAATCACGCGTCAGCCGCGATACCCGCAACATCGCCGTGCAGGCGTTGTTGTCCAACCCCGATGGCGCGTTGCGGCCGGGCATGCACGTCGCGGCCGAACTGGAGCTGCCGCCCGAAGAAAATGTCCTGGTGGTGCCGCCCACGGCGATCCAGGCCACCGCCATGGGCGATAGTGTGATCGTCGTGCGCGGCCCGGAGGCGAAAACGCGGGGGCAGGCGGATCATGTGCGGGTGGAGGTCGGGCGCAGGTCGGGTGAGAAGGTGATTGTCACCAGGGGGCTGGAAGTGGGCGACGTGGTCGTCACCGAGGGGCAACTGCGGGTGCCGCCGGGCGCCCAGGTTCAGGTGACGCAACTGCAACCTGGCGAGGAGTGACGGGCCATGCGCTTCACCGACCTGTTCATTCGCCGCCCGGTGCTGGCGATCGTCGTCAGTCTGCTGTTGCTGTTGGTCGGCGGCAGTGCGCTCTACTCCCTGCCGCTACGGCAGTACCCGGCGATGGAAAGCGCCACCATCGTCATCGACACCCGCTTTCCCGGTGCGACCCAGTCCGTCATGCAGGGCTTCGTCACCACGCCGCTGGCCCAGGCGGTGGCGACGGCCAGCGGCATCGAGTACCTGACGTCCACCTCGACCCAGGGCCGCAGCCAGATCCGCGCCAAGCTGGTGCTCAACGCCGATGCCGACCGCTCGATGACCGAAGTGCTGGCCAAGGTCCAGGAGGTCAAATACCGGCTGCCCGCCGGTGCGACGGACCCGGTGATCACCAAGATCACCGACGGCGCCTCGGCGGTGCAGTACGTCGCCTTCGTCGCCGAGGACATGCCGATACCCGCGATCACCGATTTTGCGACCCGCGTCGCGCAGCCGCTCATGACCGCGGTGCCCGGTGTGGCGTCGGTGGAGGTCATCGGCGGGCAGACACTGGCGATGCGCATCTGGGTCGATCCCGACCGGCTCGCCGCCCGTGGCCTGTCGGCGGGGGACGTGGCCGCCGCGCTGCGCGCCAACAACATCCAGGCGGCGCCCGGCCAGCTCAAGGGCGCCGAGACCGCCCTCAACATCACCGCGGCCACCGACCTGACCAGCCTCGACGACTTCCGCCAGATGGTGATCAAGCACGGGGAGGGCGGCCTGGTGACCCTTGGCGACGTCGCCACCATCGAGATCGGCGGCCAGAACTACGACAGAAGCTCCATCAGCATGGGCCGGCGCACCGTGACCCTTGCGATCTCGCCCACGCCGGACGGCAATCCCCTGGAGATCGTCGCCGCCATCGTGGCGCTGATTCCTGACATCCAGCGCGTCGCGCCCCCGGGCCTTCAGGTTGAAAATCAGTTCGATGTGGCCCACTTCGTCAACGCTTCCATCGACGAGGTGACCAAGACCCTGGTCGAGGCGGTGGTCATCGTCGTGGTGGTGATCTTCCTGTTTCTCGGTTCGCTGCGCGCCGTCATCATTCCCGTGGTCACCATTCCACTGTCGCTGATCGGCACCGCCGCGCTGATGCTGGCGTTCGGGCTTTCACTGAACCTGCTGACGCTGCTGGCCATGGTGCTGGCCATCGGCCTGGTGGTCGACGACGCCATCGTGGTGGTCGAGAACATCCACCGCCACATCGAGGAGGGCCTGTCGCCGGTGCGTGCGGCGCTGGTGGGTGCGCGCGAGATCGTCGGCCCGGTCATCGCCATGACGCTCACCCTGGCCGCCGTCTATACCCCCATCGGGCTGATGGGCGGGCTGACCGGGGCGCTGTTCAAGGAGTTCGCCTTCACCCTGGCGGGCGCGGTCATCGTCTCGGGCGTGGTGGCGCTCACCCTGTCGCCGATGATGAGTTCCTGGCTGCTCGATGATCGCGTCAACGAGGGGCGCTTCGCCAGGCTCATCGAGCACAACGTCAACCGTCTGGAAGACGGTTACGAACGGCTTCTCGGCCACACTCTCGCCGCGCGGCCCGCCGTGCTGCTGGTGGGCGTCGCGGTACTTGCCGGCATCGCGCTGCTGTTCTCGGGCGTCAAGCGCGAACTGGCCCCCAGCGAGGACACCGGCTATCTGTATGTCTCCGCGCGGGCGCCCCAGTACGCTAACATCGACTACACCGCGCGCAACGCCCTGGCGATCGACGACATTTTCCGGAGCATGCCGGAATATGCCAGAAGCTTCTTCAACAGTGGCATGGATAGCCCCAACAACGCCTTCGGCGGCATCATCATGAAAGAGTGGCACGAGCGTGAGCGCGGGGCCGGGGAGGTCCAGGCGGAGCTCAACCGTCGCATCCCCGCCATCACCGGCGTTCACGCCACCGCCTTCCAGGCGCCGCCCTTGCCCGCCGGCAGCGGCGGTCTACCGGTGCAGATGGTGCTGCGTTCCTCGGATGACTTCCCGGCACTCTACGCCGCCATGGAACGGATCAAGGGCGCGGCCTGGGGCAGCGGCCTGTTCGTGTTCGTGGACAGCGACCTGGCGTTCGACAGTCCCGAAGCGCGCATCGCTATCGACCGCGCCAAGGCCGGCGAACTGGGGGTGACAATGCAGGCCATCGCCGACACCCTCGCGGTGCTGGTGGGCGAGAACTACATCAACCGCTTCAATTGGTACGACCGCTCCTACGACGTCATCGCCCAGGTGCCGCGCGAGCAGCGCCTCAGCCCCGAGAACCTCGGCCAGTACTACGTCAAGACCGAATCCGGTGAGCTGGTGCCCCTGTCCACGGTGACCAGCGTGGAAGTGCGCCCCCAGGCCAACCGCCTGCCGCAGTTCAACCAGATGAACGCCACCACCCTGTCGGCGGTGCTGGCGCCCGGCGTCACCATGGGCCAGGCGGTGGATTTCCTGAAAAACCAGGAGTTTCCGCCTGGCGCCACCATCGACTGGCTGGGCGACAGCCGCCAGTACGTCACCGAGGGCGACCGCCTGACGGTGGCCTTCATCTTCGCCCTGGTGGTGATCTTCCTGGTGCTGGCGGCGCAGTACGAGTCCTTCCGCGATCCGCTGGTGATCCTGGTCACCGTGCCGCTGGCGGTGTGCGGCGCGCTGGTCCCGCTGTATCTGGGCTTCACCACCTTCAACATCTATACCCAGATCGGGCTGGTGACGCTGATCGGGCTGATCTCCAAGCACGGCATCCTGATGGTGGCGTTCGCCAACGAGATTCAGGTTCACGAGAACCTGGACCGCACCGCGGCCGTGCGCAAGGCGGCGCGGGTGCGCATGCGCCCGATCCTGATGACCACGGCGGCTATGGTCGCGGGCCTGGTGCCCCTGCTGTTCGCCAGCGGTGCGGGCGCCGCCAGCCGCTTCGCCATCGGCATCGTGGTGGTGATGGGCATGCTCGTCGGCACCTTGTTCACCCTGTTCGTCCTGCCGACCATCTACAGCTTCATCGCCAAGGACCACCGCGCCGCCAGTGCCAGCACCCGCGCCCGCGAGTTGGCCGAGGCAGAGCCCGCCCATTCCTGACCTCGTCTTCCGATACGCCGGCCGCGACACGGGAACCGGGCGGTAACTCCTGTCGAAAGCGCTGTGCGCCGTTCGACAAGGGATGAAACGCTGGAGGAAACCTTCTGGGCGCAGCGTTTCGCGATGGTGACCGACCGTTTCGGAACGCCCTGGATGATCAACTGTCTGAAGCCCTGTGTGGACGCCTGATGAGGAATGACCATGAACTACGTCGATGGTTTTGTCGTGCCCGTGCCTCTCGCCCGGCTCGAGGAATACCGCACTCTCGCTCGCAAGGCGGGCGAAATATGGAAGGAATACGGTGCCTTGGAGTACGTGGAATGCGTCGCGGACGACGTCAAGGCAGGAGAACACACCTCTTTTCCCCAGAGCGTCAAACTGGAAGAAGGTGAGACGGTGGTGTTTTCCTGGATCGCCTACAAATCCAGAGAAGAGCGCGACCGCATCAACGAACAGATCATGAACGACCCGCGCCTGGCGGAGATGGGGCCGGACAATATCCCGTTCGACGGCAAGCGCATGTTCTGGGGCGGCTTCAAGGCGATGGTGGCGCTGTAGGTCGTAGGTTGGGCTGAGGAACGAAGCCCAACACTTGTGAGGCGCATCTACCCTGGACTGGCACCGGTGGTTGTAGGGGCAATTCATGAATTGCCCCTACGAGCCCAACAGGTTACTGGTTAGTGCAGCTTCATGCGCGGTCGCACCAGGCGATTGAAGCGCCCGGCGGCCAGTAACAGCAGCGTGCGGGGCCAACCGTAGAGTGCCGCCTGGTGAAGGCGATACAGGCTGATATACATGGTGCGCGCGAGGCGCCCCTCGATGAACAACTGGCCGCCCTTGAGACTGCCCATGAGCGTGCCGATCGAGGTGAACTGGGACAGGGAAACCAGTGAACCCTTGTCCTTGTAGCGAAAGGGTTTGGGCGTTTCGCCCTTGGTCAGACGCACGAGGTTTGCGGCGGTTTGCGCGGCCATCTGCTGAGCGGACTGGGCGCGGGGCGGCACCTGCTTGCCCTCGCCCATGGCGCAGGCTGCGCAGTCGCCGATCACGAAAATGCGTTCGTCACCCTTGGCCTGCAGGGTCGGTTCCACCACTACCTGGTTGATGCGGTTGGTTTCGAGACCGAGCGCGGCGAGAAGGGGCGGCGCCTTGATGCCCGCGGCCCAAACCAGCAGATCCCCTTCGATTTCTTCGCCGTCGCGAGTCACCAGAACCCGCTCCCGCGCTTCGTTGACCTGGGTGGCGATGTGGATCTGTACCCCCTCTCTCCTCAACTCGGTGTGAACCGCAGTGGCAACGCGCTCGTTCAGGGCGGGCAGGATGCGTGGGCCCGCTTCGATCAGGTGCACATGGAGGCGCTCGCGCGCCAGCTTTTTGTGGCCGTAGCGTTTGAGCATATCGACGGCATGGTGCAGCTCGGCGGCGAGTTCGACGCCGGTGGCGCCGGCACCGACGATCGCCACGCTGATGGGCTGGCTGGAATAGTTGGCCGCCAGACAGATGTTGAGAAAGCGGTCATGGAAGCGGTCCGCCTGTTCGCGGGTGTCGAGAAACATGCAGTGCTGGCGCACGCCGGGCACATTGAAATCGTTTCCTTGACTGCCGATGGCCAGAACCACGTAGTCGTAGGGCAGCTTGCGGCTCGGGAGAATCTCGCGGCCCTCGGCATCGATCAGCGGCGCCAGGTGAACCTCGCGAGCCTCCCGGTCGAGACCGGTGAAGCTGCCCAGTTCGAAGCTGTAATGGTTCATGCGCGCGTGGCCGCGATAATCCACGGCGTCGAGGTCGGCGTCGATGGCGCCGGTGGCGACCTCGTGAAAACGCGGTTTCCAGACGTGGATGCTGTTGCTGTCCACCAGCGTGATCTCCGCCTTGTCGCGTTTGCCGAGACGGCGCCCGAGATAGGTGGCGAGGGGCAATCCGCCGGCACCGCCGCCGACGATGACGATGCGCGGCTGGGAAGAGAAAAGCGACATGGCTGACATCCGGAAGAGGAAGTGGAAGCCGGGAATTGTAGCCCTGCTGTCGCAGTCTGACAAAGAAGCGTGACGGATTCCCGTCGGGCTGTATTGCCCGGCGGCGCATGGCAATGAGAGAGTGTTTTGGGTGGCACAAAAAAAAGGCCCTTGCGGGCCTCAGTGGGGGGAGATGATCGAGATACGGGGTCAGAATGCGTAAGCCAGGGTCAGGCGGTAGTTGCGGCCCGGTTCGGTGAAGCGGCGGATGCCATCGCCGGAGACGCCTCCGCGAAAGACCGCGGTGCCTTCCTCGGCAAAGCGGATGCGCTGCCAGCGAATGTACTCCTCGTCGAAGAGGTTGTAGATGCCGGCGTTCAGGCGCAGGTTGGGGGTGATGTCGTAGCGTGCCTGCAGGTCGACCACGGTGTAATCATTGTCGCCGTCGAAATAGGCGCTGGGAATGTTCGAGCCTCTCGCGCTGTCGTACGTGGAGGCATCGCTGGCATCCTTGCTGCTGACGTACACCAGGCTGCTTTCCACTGACCAGCGGTCGTCGGAGGCGGTGTAGCCGATGCCGACCACGCCGGAGGGTGGCACGATGCTTTGCAGCGGGGTGCCGTCGTCATCCTCGCCTTCGTTCCAGGAGTAGGCCGCGCGCAGGCTCCAGTTCTGGCCCAGCAGCCAGCGGCCTTCCACTTCCACGCCTTCGATGGTGGCCTTGTTGGTGTTGGCGAGCATCCGGTAGGTGTCGCCGAAGACGCTGGCGCAGGTGCCGCCGCTGCATGTCTGGTATTCGACGTCGGGGTTGCGCACGTAGTCGGCGTAATCGATGAAGTCATTGTATTCGTTGCGGTACACGGAAATGCCGACAGCGTGGCGCGGACCCTGCCAGCGATAGCCGATCTCCAGGTTGAGGCTTTCTTCCGCTTCCAGGCCGGGGTTGGGCACGGTGTTCCACAGGTCCACCTGCTGGCCGCTGGCGACGTCGGTGGCGGTCGAGGTGGATGGCGCGAAGTACATGTCCTCCACCGTCGGCGCGCGGAAGCCCGAGCCGCTCTGGGCCCAGATCACGTGGTTGGGGGTCAGGTTCCAGCTTGCGCCCAACTGCCAGCTGAGGGCGGAGAAGCTCACGTCGGCGACGGTGCCGGCCCTGTCCGTGTACTGGGCGCTGTCGAGGGACGGGGAGTAGTCGTAGCGGTCATAGCGAACGCCGACGTTGACCGTCAGCCGGTCTTCGATGAGGCTGAACTGGTCGCGTGCATAGAGATTCCAGGCTTGCACCTTGGTCTCGGGCACGAAATCGTTGCCGTAGGTGGGCCAGCCCACGCCGACTTCCGAGGTGGTGCCTACATAACGGGTCAGGGTGTGGGAGTAATCGACGCTTTTCTCTTCCCAGCCCAGGCCGTAGCTGATGCTGTGCCCGGCGATGACCTTGTCAAGGTGCAGCGCGGTCTTGTGCAGTTCCTGTTCGAAGTCGCGGTCTTCGGTGCGCAGGCAGGGAGATACCGCCGGCGAGCCGGCACCCGCCGGGCAACCGCTGGGGATGGTCATGAGGGTGAGGCCCAGGGTGTAGGAGTTCTGGTAGTCGTAGCGCCAGTCGAGTTCGTCGAACAGGGCATTGTCGGCTTTCCACAGCCAGTTGACACCGTAGCGGTCGCGCTCGACCTTGTCGTCGCTGTCATGAGTGAGATAAGAAGAGCTGACCCTGCTCAGGCTGCTCAGCTCGTTGCTGCCCTCGAAACGCTCCACCACCAGGCCGAGGCGGTGATCGTCGTTGACATGATAGTGGAGCTTGAACAGAAGGTTGTCGTTGTCGTAGTCCAGCGGATCGGCGACTTCCCGGGCGGCTCCTTCGACATTGCCGCTCGAGCCGGTGTGGTAGCCTTCGGTCTCTTGCCCTCTGCGCAGCGTGTAGAGCAGCATGGTTTCCAGGGCGCCGGTGCGGTTGGCCAGGGTCGCCGTCGCCATCCGTTCGTCGTTGGCGCTGGCGAAGCCGGTCTTGATGCCGACGTGGGTATCGTTGCCCTCCGCGTTCAGGTAGTCCGCCGGGTCCTTGGTGACGAACACCACGGCGCCGCCCAGGGCGCCGCTGCCGGCGGTAATGGAGTCCGCGCCCTTGATGATCTCGACCGCCTTCATCGAATCGATGTCGATGCCGCCACGGCCGCCGCTGAAGTAGCCATAAGGTGCGTTGGACTGCGGGTCGAGCGTTTCCGCCAGGCTGATGCCATCGACGGTGATCGCCACCCGGTCGGCGTCCAGGCCGCGGATGTTGAAGCCGCTGGAGCCGAAGCGGCCGATGTTGTCGACATCGACGCCGGGGGTGTAGCGCAGCAGGTCGTCGAGGTTGCGCGCCTGGTTGCGTTCGATCTCCTGGCTGTCGATGACCTGGGTGTTTTCGGTGGTGGATTGCATAACGGTGGATGAAACCGTTACCTTGTCCAGCGCGGGGGTGGCTTGCTGCGCCGTGTCAGCGTCTTGCGCCATGGCGCCGTTGGCCAGAATGACGGCCAGCGCCAGTGGTAACAGCCGCGTGTGTCCTGTGGACGGAAATTCCTTGATCATCGCATTTGTCCTCTTGGTTGTTGATATAAAAACTCATATCGAAATGAGAAGTAGTATCACTTTTGCCTTGTAAAAAACCCCTGCTCCGTCATGGTTCATGGGGGGTGATTTCTGCCAGGGCCTTGGTTGGCCCCGATTGCCGGGGGACGGCCTTGGCCCTTCGGTGCAGGCTGCGCAGTGCAGAAAATGTCAGGGGCCGGGAATCAACCTCAAGCTGATGCGCCCCAGTTCACTCTCGCCGCGGACTTCACTGTCGAACGCCTGCCCGGAGAGGGAGAAGGGCAGTGTGATCAGCTCTCGCCCGCCGTGCTCCCTGGCGGCCTCCAGATGGAGGACATAGTTGCCCGGTGCCACGCCACGGCCCTTGTCGTCGCGGCCGTCCCATGCCAGCAAGTGCTGTCCCGGGGCTGGTGTCGGGCGCGCCAGGCCGTCGATGGCGGATTCATCGCGCCGCCCGTGGCGGCGCCACCACAGCGGCACTTCCCGCAGCCAGCGCAAACTGGTGCCGTGAACGGCCAACTGGCGCACGAGGTTCTTGTTCTCGTCGGTGATCCAGATCGCCGCGTAGGGACGGCGGTACTCCGCCGTATTCAGCGTGGGTATCTGGTACTCGATTTCGAAGCGCATTCCCGCATCCCAGGGCGGAGGCGGTTGGGAGCCGGGGGCCAGCAGCGGGTACCAACCCGCCGAGGCGAAGGTACTGCCGCCGTCCGTCATCACCAGGGCTTCCACATCCGGCAGGCGGTCGATCAGCGCCAGGCCCTCGGTAATCGGCATGACCGTCAAGGCGGTGGCCAGGGCATCGGCGGTTGTGGCGTCTCCGGCAACCACTACCGCAGAGGGGGCAAAGGTGGCGGGCCAGCCGTCCTCGGGATCGATGATATGGCTGAAGCGGCGGTGGTCGATGCGCCAGTAGCGCCGTTCGTGGCCGCTGAAGGCGACGGCGCGGTTCTCCAGTGCCAGCACGCCCTGGTAGGCATCGTTGTCCGCGCTGCGCTCCGGCGCGGCGAAG
Source organism: uncultured Porticoccaceae bacterium (assembly GCA_964469165.1). Classification (GTDB taxonomy): domain Bacteria; phylum Pseudomonadota; class Gammaproteobacteria; order Pseudomonadales; family Porticoccaceae; genus CAYXXZ01. The sequence continues at coordinate 16,993 of CAYXXZ010000001.1, read as the reverse complement.
GCGACGCGCCAGGGCTGCCCCGCCTCGTTGACTCCCCAGTAGACCGCATCGCCGCCGATGTCGATGGCAATGCCCTGTGCTTGCGGCGCCAGTTCCCTGGCCCTGGCCAGGGCGGCGTCGACGATGAAGCCTTTTGCCAGGCCGTCGGGGTCGATGCGCAGGCCATGCAATTCGACATGCCGCGCTGAAACGGCCAGGGGCGCGTCCGTAATGGCGAGGGCCGCTTTGCGCAGCGTGGCGCGCTCGGGCACCTCGCCGCGGGATTCGGCTTCGCGCCAGGTGTTCGTCAGCGCGCCCAGGCGGCAACTGAAGCTGTTCGCGGTTTTGTCGCGCCATTGCTCGCACAGATGCAGTACTTCCAGTAGCTCCGGTGAAGGAGCTCCGGTGTTGTCGCCGCGGTTGAGGCGAGCCAGCTCCGTGTCTTCGCGATGGATGCTGAGAATGTTTTCCAGACGGGCGATCTCGGCCAGTACGGCGGCCCCCACCGCCTGGCCGTCACTTTCTTCGACGCCCGCCAGCGTCAGGGTGAACCCGGTGCCGAGCACGCCGTCACGCTGGATGATCTGCTCCGCGGCCTGGCCGGGGGCGGCTCCCAGGCCCAGAACGAGCACCAGCGCCAGGGGCGCACGGCGCCATTTCCGGGGCGGTCGCCTGTAATCGTATGGGTATGTCGGAGGGGTCTGCATCGTTGCCTGGCCTGTGCGTCGATCAGTGGGCAGCGGCGTCTTTCTTGCCATCGGTCTTTTTCATATCGCCCCTGGAGGATGCCTGTTGCGCGGACCGTTGTGGCAGAGGCTCCTGTGCGGATACAAAACCATCGCCGTCGGTATCCCAGGTATTGAAGCTGCGCATGCCCATTGCGACGTATTCCTCCAGGCTGATGCCGCCGTTCTTGTCGCTGTCGAGTACACCGAAGCGAACACGGGCCTGCTTGAGCTGGCGTTCGCGCACGCTTTCCGCCTGGCGCTCCACGCGCGCGGCGAATTCCTCGTGGTACTCCGTGGCGCTGAGCACCCCGTTGCCGTCGCTGTCGGTGGCGTCGAAGGCCTGGCGGCGCTGGGTGTCGAAGTCCGTGCGAGTGACCACACCGTCGGCATCGTCGTCGTAGAGTTCCATGAAACCGGCGATGGAGTGGGAGGTGGGCATGGCCAGCACACTGCTGCCACGGGTGCGGGTGCCGGGTTTGCCGAGCTGTTCCTCACTGGCGCTGACGCGGCCGCTGTTGTCCGGGTCGAAATGGGCAAAGGCGCGATCGCCGGAGGCTTTGTATTCGTCCCAGGAGACAACGCCATCGTCATTCTTGTCCAGGGATTTGAAGCGGGTATTGGTTTGTTCGACGTGGCTTTTCCGTTCGCTGTCGATCTGGCGATCCAGGCGTGCGGCATATTCGTCGACATACTCGGTTTCATCGATCACGCCGTTGCGGTTGGTGTCCGCATCGCTGAAGCGCTGGTTGCGAAACTGTTCGACTTCCGCGCGGGAAACGCGGCCATCGCTATTGCTGTCGAGCTCTTCGATATAGCCTTTGCGCGCCTCTTCGCCCGTGCCCATGCCCGTGCCGCGGCCGATAGCGGAGGGCGCTGACCGGGGTGCTTCGAGTGCTGCGTTTTGTTCCTGTCCCTGTGGACTGGTCTGGCAGGCGGCGAGCGCCACCAGCGACGAGGACAGAAGGGTTTTGATGAGTATTTTCATGGTGTTTTCTCTGCTGTGGATCAAAGATATCTGTTGGCTGCGTAGCATCATTGTTGGGCGACTTCGAATGCCAGCGTGTAGGTATGGCTGTAATTGGGAGCTGCTGCCCCCGCCGGAGCCGGGTGGCGGTAGCGGATCTGCAGCAGGTAGACGCCCGCCGCGGGAGGTGTCAGGTCGACAAAGCCCTCCTTGTCGGTTTTCGCATCGATAACGGGCTCGTCGTCACCACCATTGGCTGCGAAGACGCGAATGTCCTGCTCCGCCAGCGCTTTGCCGTCGAACAGGACCTGTACCCGGAAAGCCTCTCCTTCGTAGACGTCGCTGGGGTGGGTGACGGCGACCACCTCGAGCCCCTGGCCGCGAGCCTTGAGGGCCGCCTCTGTCGGCGGGCCCTGGGTGATGTAGGTTTCCGCCAGGGTGATGGCCTGGAAGTGGTCGAGTAGGGTGGCGCCGGCAGGCAGTACTTCGTCAGGGTCGCGGGTGGCCTTGCGCTCGCCGTCGAGCTCGTAGAAACGAAATATCGCGCCCTGGCGCACGCCGGTGCTGAATCTGTAGGTGCCTTTCTCGCCGAGTCGATGTTCGACGACAGCGCGGGTGCGCAGGCGTTCTACTGTCGCCGGTGTTTCCCATTGGCCGGCGGGGTTCAGCACGGCGAACTCACTGTTGTCGAACACCACTTCGGGAACGAAAAAGGTGTCGGCGAACGAGGCATCGAGAGTTACCCAGCCTTGCTGCAAGGGGGTGAAACTGCCGGGGGCGAGGTAGGGAGTGTGGGCCTGGGTGGACAGGCTGAAACTGCCGATACTGGAGAGCAGCGCGGCGATGGCCAAAGATTTTGAGCCGGTGAGCATGGTGAACCTCCTTGCTTTTATTGCGGGAGAGCCCGCGGATAGAGCCGTTTCAGGGCAGTGGCGGACTGGATATTATTTTAATTAATAATCAATATCAACAATTAATGATAATTATTATCATTAAGGAAAGTAAGGGTTTTCTTGCCACAGCCGCGGGTGGCTGCTGGTTATCCTGTCAGCGGGTTGTACCGGGAGGCTTGGGCAAGCCCCGGTGTCACTGCGCGCCTTTGAGCGAGTAGCCGATGATGATTTCCGAAAGATCCTCGACAAAGCTGCGGTCACTGATTTTCGCCGGGCGGTCGCTGACGAAGCTGGCGATGCAGCCTTTGACGATCTCGTGGATGAAAAAGGCGCGGCGTTCGAGGTCGCTGTCGCTGATTTCCGGGATGCGCTCGCGGATATAGGTGCGTGTGAAACGCGCGATCATGCTCTCATAGGTAATCGGCTGGCTCGCCAGGCGCAGTTGCGGAACCTGGCCTGGCAGCGTGAGGAAGATCAGCTCATGCTGGCGGAACAGCTCCAGGTGGCGGCGAATAGCTTTCGGGATGCCTTCGTGGGGCGGCAAATCGAGAATCTGCAGATACAGCGCCTTCATGACTTCCGCCATGCCCGTGGTGGCATCCTCGAACAGCGCCATGAAAATGGCTTCGCGATTGGAGAAATACTGATACAGGGAGCCCTTGCTGACGCCGGCGCGCTCCGCGATCTGGGTGGTGTTGAGTTCGGTGAAGCCTTCCTGCGCGGCCAGTTCCAGGGCCGCTTGCTTGATGCTTTCGACCGTGGACCGGGAACGCCGCTGGCGCGGCGCCTTGCGAACTTCGAAGCGTTTGTAACCTGTGGTGTTATTGTCTGTCATGGTGTAAGGAATGCGACTTTAATGTGACCGGGAGTCATTATATAGTCTGGCGCGACACCGTGCCGGGTTTTCTGTTGAGCTGCGCCACGTGTGCGAATCCGACATATAACCCATGCCCTGGAGGCAGACGTGCAAAACAATCTTTCCCTGAACTGCATTCCCAAGTATGAGCCCGGCATCGAACTGGTCGACGGTGTGTTCACGCCGGAGCACGAAGCCTTCCGCAACAGCTTCCGCCGCTTCATAGAGAAAGAGATCGAACCCTATTACAAGGAATGGGAAAAAGCCGAGAATGGCTATCCCAAGGCGTTGTGGCAGAAAGGCGCCGAGGCGGGCTTTCTCGGCACCATGATTCCCGAGGAATACGGCGGCCCGGGCGGCGATATCCTTTATACCTTGATCATGGGCGAGGAGCTGGGCAAGACCGTGGGCGGCGCCAGCATCGGGCCCTATCTCACCACGGACCTGATGACGACCACCCTGCTGGAGTTCGGCAGCGAGGAGCAGAAGCGCACCTACCTGCCCCAGATTCTCGCCGGCGAGCGCAGTTGGGCGCTGGGGCTCACCGAACCTGACGCGGGTAGCGACATCATGGCGATGCGCACGCGGGCGCGCCGCGACGGTGATGACTATCTCATCAGCGGCCAGAAGTGCTATATCTCCAGTGGCATGACGGCCAATCTGTTCCTGATGTTGGCCAAGACCGACGAGGATCTGGAGCGTGGACCGAGCTCCATCACCATGTTCCTGCTCGATGACCCCAATGCCAAGGGCTTCTCGCGGCGCCGCCTCGATACCCTGGGCGAAAAGGCCGCCACCATCGCCGAGCTTTTCCTCGACGAAGTGCGGGTGCCGAAAAGTGCCATCATCGGCGAACCGGGGCGGGGGCTGAACAGAAACCTCGCCCACCTGATGCCCTACGATCGCGCCATGATCGGCGTGCGCGCCCACGCCATGGCGCAATTGGCGTTCGATCTCACGGTGGATTTCGTCAAGACCCGCAAGGTTTTCGGGCAGACGGTGTTCGATTTTCAGAATACCAAGTTCAAGCTTGCGGAACTCAAGGCCAACCTGATGGTGGGCGACGCCTTCCGCCTGGATGTACTGCGCAAACTGGTGACCAACCAGCTCGACATGGCCACCACCTCCGTGATCAAGCTGTGGTTCACCGAAAACGTCTACAAGACCGCGTCCGACTGCTTTCAGCTCCACGGCGGCTACGCCTACATGACGGAAAGCCCCATCTCGCGCCTGTTCACCATGGCGCGGCTGGAAACCATCTACGCAGGCACCAGCGAGATCCAGAAACAGACCATCGCGAAGTTCATTTGACGGAGGATGTCGGGAGGTAAGGGCACGACGCCTCCCCATTCGGTCGCCCGTACACCTGGGCTACAGACGACGCGAGCTGTAAGCCATAAGCTTTAAGCAGGGACACTGCAAGAACTGTGTTATGCCAGCGTTCAACTTAGAGCTTACAGCTTATGGCTCAGTGACAGGCCGTAGCCGAAGTTTCCAGCTTGTGTAACAAGCTCTAAGATAAGCCATCCAACAAACGATAAATCAGGAGAACCCATGGCCAGCGATATCTGGACCGACATCACCGGCGGCGTGGCGCGGCTGCGCTTCAACCGCCCCGAGGCGCGCAACCCTCTCACCATGACGGGGGTGGCGCAGGTCATCGACTTTCTGCGCGCGGTGGAGAGTACGCCGGGGCTGCGCTGCCTGGCGATCAGCGGCGCTGGCGACCATTTCATGGCGGGCGGCGACTTCGATAACTTCACCAGCGGCCTGGCCAGGCCCGAAGCGCAGATCGCCGCCGATTTCGAGCAGAAGGCGCTGGATCAAATCCCCATCTGGACCACCCTCGAGCGTCTCGACATTCCCGTGGTGTGCAGCGTGCGCGGCTATGCCGTGGGCGGTGCCCTGTCCTTCGTGGCGGGCGCCGACCTGGCCATCGCATCGCAGACCGCTTGCTTCATCCTCGGTCACGTCAAAATGGGCCTGCCGCCGGACGCTGCCACCACCTACTTTCTGCCCCGTGCCGTCGGTGCACGGCGCGCCAAGCAGATCGCTTTCTTCGGCGATCGCCTGCTGGCGGAGGAAGCGCGGGAGCTGGGGCTGGTCAACTGGGTGGTGCCGGACGACAAGCTCGAAGAAAAAACCGAGGAAGTCATCGCCCGCCTCGCCAGCGGCCCGACCCTCGCCATCGCCGAAGGCCGTCGCCTGATCAACGACTCCCTGCAGTCGAGTATTTCCGAGCAGCTCACGGCGGAAGCGCAAGCGCTGGCGCGCTGCAGCACCTCTCACGATATGCGCGAGGGCGTGGCGGCCATGGTTGAAAAGCGCAAGGCAGCGTTTCGTGGCAGCTAGCACTCCTTGAAGGTGTGTAGGTTGGGCTGACGAAGGAAGCCCAACACCTGCGAGAGACTTCCTGTTGGGCTTCCTTCGTCAGCCCAACCTACGGGGCGAGGGGGCATGATTTAGGGGCGCGCTGAACTGGTTCAACTTTTCGGGTCGGCAGAGGGAAGATGCCTTGTACGCGATCGAGAGCCTGCGTCGCTTCTGCGGCTTCAGTGGTGTGGCGTCAGGCCCGCGGCGCAGCTGTCACCGGCTGATCCTCGATTCCCGCCGACACTACCGTCGCGGCGACCAGATCACCGATGACGTTAAGTACGGTGCGACACATGTCGAGGAAGCGGTCGACGCCGAGCACCAGCCCGATGCCTTCGGGTGGTACGCCGGTCGAGGCGAGAATCAACGCGATCACAGGCAGCGATCCCGCCGGCACGCCCGCTGTGCCGATGCCGCCGAGGATGCAGACGAGCATCACTGAAATCTGCTGTGTCAGCGTCAGATCGATGCTGAAGAATTGCGCGAGAAAGATTACTGTCACACCTTCGAACATCGCGGTGCCGTTCTGGTTCGCGGTTGCGCCAATGGTTAGAACAAAGCGCGCGACGCGGTCGGGCAGGCGCAACTGATCCTGTGCGACACGTAGTGACGTTGGTAGCGTCGCGTTCGACGAAGCAGTCGCGAAGGCCATCACGAAAGCCTCCTGCGTTTCGCGGAAGAAGGCGATCGGCGACTTCCCGGCCAGCGTGCGCAGGATGACCGGAAAGATCACGAACATCTGCAAGCCAAGCGCGAGCAGCACGACCCCGACATAAGCTGACAGGCGGACGATCATATCCCAGCCAAACTGCGCCGCGAGATTGAACATGAAGCAGAAGATGGCAACGGGTGCAAGCTGGATAACGAGGCCAATCAGTTTCATCGCCACCTCGAACACGCCCTCGATCATGGTCTTGAGCACTTGTGTCTGCGGCGTCTGGACGAGCATCAGCCCGATGCCGAAGAAGAGTGCGAAGAACATCACCGCGAGCACATCGTTCTGGCTCATCGCATTGAAGAAATTGTTGGGGACGATGGCGACGATCGCCTCTACCCCCGATTTCGATTCGTGCGCGCTTTGGATGATGGATCCGGCGCGCGCGGAGCCCTCGACAAGCAGGGTACGTGCAAGTGCCGGGTCGATCCCCGCCCCCGGCTTCAGCGCGTTGACCAAGGCGAGGCTGACCGTGACAGCGATCGATGACACGACGACGGTATAGATGAGCGTGCGCAGCCCGACCGTCTTGAGCGAGCGCACTTCGCCCATTTCGGCGACCCCGACGATCAGCGCAGAAACCAGCAGCGGGATTACCAACATGAACAGCAAGCGCAGAAAAATTTGGCCGATCGGCCCGGTGACATAGGTGGTGACAGTATCTACCCAGGGCGCGTCGGCGGCGCCATGATAGACCGCCAGCCCTGCGGCCAGACCAGCGACGAAACCGATCAGCATGCGCCATTGCAGGCGCCTGGCGCGTGCTTCTTCGCCCCCGGTCGGCGCCACCGTGCTTGCTTCGGCCATCGGCGTCTCCCCTTGTGTAACAGACGCTGAAACGCGCTATCCTGGCGACGCGTCCGAAACGGCGCACCTGTGGCGCTGGTGAAAGTGGAGTAGAAGTATAAACCCCCTTTTCGCTAGAAAACCACCCAAAGTCCGACACGCCCTGGAATTCTGCTTAAAGCTTACAGTTCCTAAACATCCGGTGTTTCATGCATTAACGGTGATTTTCTGCTCATTGAACTCGACAACCTGTCCCGCCAGTATCTTGCAGCGCCTGGGCAGTTTGAAGTGGTTCAAGATACCTGTACACGCGAGTGTGTAGGTTGGGCTGACGAAGGAAGCCCAACACGTGCGAGGGACTTCCTGTTGGGCTTCCTTCGTCAGCCCAACCTACGGGTGAAACCCCGCAAGTCGGGCTGGGTATTTTGTTTCACGTGGTCGCCGCAAAGATGGCTTGCTCTTCCACCGCGGGAACATTGGCTTCCAGATGCCGGTTGAGGCCGTTGAAGATCGCCTTGATTGCCGCGCTGGTGATATTGTGGTCGATGCCTACGCCGATGAAGGTGTGTAGGTTGGGCTGACGAAGGAAGCCCAACACCTGCGAGGGACTTCCTGTTGGGCTTCCTTCGCCAGCCCAACCTACGGGTGAAACCCCGCAAGTCGGGCTGGGTATTTTGCCTCACGTGGTCGCCGCAAAGATGGCCTGCTCTTCCACTGCGGGAACATGGGCTTCCAGATGCCGGTTGAGGCCATTGAAGATCGCCTTGATCGCCGCGCTGGTGATATTGCGGTCGATGCCTACGCCGAAAATGGCGGGTTGACCGTCGATCTGCATTTCGATGTAGCAGACGGCGTCCACGGTGGTGCCGGCGCCGAGCGCATGCTCATGGTAGTCGACCACCCGGATGTTGCCGCCCAGCGCCGCGACGGTCGCTTCGATGGCGCCACGACCGCTGCCCGCCGCGCGCTGCGGCCTGCCGCTGTCGCGGTAATCGATTTTCACCTCGGTGGTGCTGGCGCGCTCACCGCTGTGGCTGACGCTCTGCGCGTCGACCAGCTGGAGCGGTGCATCGCGGTGCAGGTAGGTGTCCTCGAACAGAGCGAAGATATCCTCACTGGTGGCTTCGCGGCCCGCCTTGTCGGTGAAGCTTTTCACCACGCGGCTGAACTCGATCTGCAGGCGGCGCGGCAGCTCCAGGCCGTAACGCTGTTGCAGGATGAAACTTACACCGCCCTTGCCGGACTGGCTGTTGACGCGCACCACTTCCTCGTAGCCGCGACTGAGGTCCGCGGGGTCGATGGGCAGGTAGGGCACTTCCCAGATGTCGCCGTCCCGGCGCTGCTCGAAGCCTTTCTTGATGGCGTCCTGATGTGAACCCGAAAAGGCGGTGAACACCAGCTCGCCGGCATAGGGGTGGCGCGGGTGCACCGGCAACTGGTTGCATTCCTCGACCGTATGGCGAATGGCCTCGATACGCGAGAAATCCAGCCCAGGATGCACGCCCTGGGTGTAGAGGTTGAGTGCCAGGGTGACGATATCCACATTGCCGGTGCGCTCGCCGTTGCCGAACAGGCAGCCTTCCACCCGGTCGGCGCCCGCCATCACCGCCAGCTCGGCGGCGGCCACGGCGGTGCCGCGGTCGTTGTGGGGGTGCACGCTCAGCACGATGCTGTCGCGGCGCTTGAGGTTCCTGTGCATCCACTCGATCTGGTCGGCGTAGACGTTTGGCGTCGCCATCTCCACCGTGGCGGGCAGGTTGATGATCATCTTGCGCTCGGGGGTGGGCTGCCAGATGGCGCTCACCGCGTCGCAGACCTCAACGGCAAAGTCCAGCTCGGTGCCTGAAAACACCTCGGGTGAATACTGATAGACCCATTCGGTTTCGGGGTGGCGGGCGGTGAATTCCCGCACCCAGCGCGTGCCCTGCTCGGCGATGGCCCTGGAGCCGGCGCGGTCGGTGTTGTACACGATGCGACGGAATTGCGGCGCCGTGGGGTTGTACATGTGCACGATGGCGCGCCGCGCGCCGCGCAGGGATTCCACGGTGCGCTCGATGAGCTCGCGCCGTGCCTGGGTCAACACCTCGATGGTGACGTCGTCGGGGATGCGGTTTTCCTCGATGAGGCGTCGCACGAAGTTGAAGTCGGTGTCGGAGGCGGCGGGGAACGCCACCTCGATCTCCTTGAAGCCGATCTCCACCAGCATTTCGAAGAAGCGCAGCTTGGTTTCCACCGACATCGGGTCGATGAGAGACTGGTTGCCATCGCGCAGATCGGTGCTCATCCACACGGGAGGCGCGGTGATTACCTTGTTCGGCCACTGGCGGTCGGGCAGGGTGATGGGCGCAAAAGCGCGGTACTTGCTGGCTGGGTTGCTGATCATCGGGTTCTCCGCTGAGGTTGAGTCGGCTGGTGCCTGAAAACCGGCGCCGGGGATTGCCCTGCGGCCGGTACTCCCATCATTTGAACCGGGCTTGTGGCCCTGGGAGATTTCAGACGGAAACAGTGTAACGCGTCAGGAAGGTGAAAAATTGCCAAGTTGGCCTTGATTTGTCTGTTTTTCGCAATATTATTTCAATAATTAGTATGGTGGGGCAATTTATGGAAATCGATGCTTATGATCGCGCCATTCTGCAGCGCCTGCAGCGGGAGGGCCGCATCTCCAATCAGGATCTTGCGGAAGCGGTGAGCCTGTCGCCCTCTCCCTGTTTGCGCAGAGTCCGGCGCCTGGAGGAAGAAGGCATCATCGAAGGTTACGGCGCGCGTCTCAATGCCCGCAAGCTGGGACTCAAACTGATGGCCTTCATCCAGATCAGTATGGACCGCCACACCCCGGAGCGTTTCGAACGCTTTGAAGAGACCATTGCGCACTATCCGGAAGTGCTCGAATGTCACCTGATCACCGGCCAGACCGCCGATTACCAACTGAAAGTGGTGGTGGAGGACATGGACGCCTATCAGCAGTTCCTGCTCAACAAGATCACCCGCATCGAGGGCGTGACCGGCGTACATTCCTCTTTCGTGCTGAAATCGCCGATCAACAGTAACGCTTTGCCAGTGTGAGGACTGGACGTCCGGTTGTCTGTGGCTGTTCTCACAATAGCCGGAATCACGGTTTTTCCGAATTGACAACCATGCGGAAGATATCTATTGTGGCTACAAATGTAGATACGAAGATTTGGGCCGCATGGAAACTGAAATCAAACGTTGGGGCAACAGCGCCGCAGTGCGCCTGCCGAGCAAAATACTGGCGTCCGCTCAACTGGAGGTTGCCAGCCCCATCAGCCTCAAGGTGGTGGACGGGAAGATCATCATTGAAGCATCAACCGAAAAGCCGGCACGTCGCCGCCTGACGTTGCCTTATTCGGAAAAGGAGCTTTTGGAGGGCTTGACTCCCTACTCCGCGCATGCGGACGAGCTGGCGGCGCTGGATGACGGAGAGAGTGGCTTTTAATGGCCCGCTACGTGCCCGACAGAAACGAAATCGTCTGGCTGGATTTTGAACCCACCAAGGGCAGAGAGATAGGAAAATACCGGTCAGCCTTGGTGCTCTCGTCCAGAGCCTATAATCAACAGGCCGGCCTGTTGATTTGTTGTCCCGTCAGTACAAGCATCCGCGGTGCCCCGACGGAAGTTCCCATCAATAACCTGGACAAGCCTTCGGTCGTGGCAGCCAACCTCGTCCAGACCCTTTCGTGGCAGGACAGGAAAGCCAAGCGTGTCGCCTTTGCCGAGCCGGGGGTGATGGACCGGGTGCTCCTGCGCCTTATACCATTACTCGGCATAGACCAGGTGCTCGATCGACTGGTTGAATAGCAGGGCGCTGCCACCCTTCACGGATTCAGGGGCAGCAGCAAGGTGAGAGGGTGGTCCCGGCAAGGCGTAAAGCCCCAGCGCTGGTAAAAGGCCAAGCTGCTTTCGTTGAGGGCATGTACCAGAAGGCCGTAGGCGGCGATCTGATGTGCGGCATCGATGGCGCGGATAACCGCATCCTGAAGCAGGTCCGCGCCAAGACCGTGGCCCTGATAACGCTGATCGATGGCCAGCCTGCCCAGCAGAATCACCGGGATCGGATCAGGCAAGCCGCGCCTCGACCGGGCGCTGCCGGGCATGCTGCGCCGCATGAGGGCGCCGGAACTGAGGCAGTAATAACCCGCGACCCGGTTTTCCGGATCCGCGATCACATAAGTGGAAGCGGTGCGCCTGCTGGCCCAGGCCTGTTCGCGAAGCCAGGAATCCAGGGTTTCTTCGCCACAGTTGAAATGCGCCAGGTCGTGTTCCAGGCTCAGCGGTCGCGGGGCTCTGGTTTCCACTGGGGCCTCCGTGCCATCAGTTCGGCGCTGCGCGGGTTGTCGCTCAGGCGCTGTTCAAAAATGTCCCGCACCTGGCGGTAGCCCTCGTCGCTCAGCTCGAATATACGCTGGTCCAGCAGCGCAGCAAGGGCTTTTTCCCGGGCGGCTTCGAGCATAAAGGCAGTGCGGTCCTTATGGGAGGCGCGGGCGCCGGCATCGATCAGCTCGCAAAGCTCTTCGCTTACCCGCAGGTTGATACGGCGGCCTGCAGATTCCTTGTTGGCGGTGGTGGTCATGGTGATCGGTTTTGTGTATGTACAGTGTGGGTACAAGATAGCATGGGTGAGAGCTGTAAGCTATGGGTCTATTTGTCAGTTCACAGTTCACAGTTCACAGTTCACAGTTCACAGTTCACAGTTCACAGTTCACAGGATCAGCATGGCCCACCCCTGATAACTGTCAACTGATAACTGAAAACTAACAACCGATAACTCCCTACCCATCCATCGCCGCCAACGCCTCCGCCACTTTCCGCACAGCCACGACTTCCATGCCCTTGATGGGTTGTCGGGGTGCGTTGGCGGCGGGCACGATGGCGCGGCAGAAACCGTGTTTGGCGGCTTCCCGCAGGCGTTCCTGGCCGTTGGGGACCGGACGGATTTCTCCCGCCAGGCCCACTTCGCCGAAGATCACCCAGTCCCTGGGGATAGGGCGGCTGCGGAAGCTGGAAACCACTGCCAGCAGCAACGCCAGATCGGCGCTGGTCTCCACCACCTTGACGCCGCCCACCACGTTCACGAACACATCCTGGTCGCCCACCATGATGCCACCGTGGCGGTGGAGCACCGCGAGCAGCATGGCCAGGCGATTGTGGTCGAGCCCCACGGTGACGCGGCGCGGATTGCCCAGGTGGCTGTCATCCACCAGGGCCTGAAGTTCGACGAGCAGCGGTCTCGTACCCTCCCAGATCACCATCACCGCGCTGCCCGAGGCAGTTTCCTCGCCGCGCTGGAGGAAGATGGCCGAAGGGTTGGCCACTTCGCGCAGGCCCTTTTCCGTCATGGCGAACACGCCCAGTTCGTTGACGGCGCCAAAGCGGTTCTTGTGGCTGCGCAGGGTGCGGAAATGGCTGTCCTGGGAGCCTTCCAGCATCAGTGAACAGTCGATCATGTGTTCGAGCACCTTGGGGCCGGCGAGACTGCCATCCTTGGTGACGTGTCCCACCAGCAGCAGCACGGTGTTGGTTTGCTTGGCAAAGCGCACCAGCATGGCGGCGCTCTCGCGTACCTGGGAAACGCTGCCGGGCGCGGAGGCGATGTCGTCCAGGCCCATCACCTGGATGGAGTCCACCACCAGAATGTCCGGCTTCATGTTGTGGGCGGTGGCACATACCGTTTCCACGTTGGTCTCCGCCATCACCTGCACCTTGTCGGTGGGCAGGCCGAGGCGCTGGGCGCGCATCGCTACCTGTTGCGGCGACTCCTCGCCGGTAACGTAGAGGGTTTTGTGGCGCTCACCCAGCGTACAAAGCGTTTGCAGCAGCAAGGTGCTCTTGCCGGCGCCGGGCTCGCCGCCGATGAGGATGCAGGAGCCGGGCACCAGGCCGCCGCCGAGTACCAGGTCGAGCTCCTTGGCGCCGCTCGAAATACGTGGAATCTCGTCCACGGCGATATCCTGCAACACCTTGACGGCACCGTCCGCGGCACCGGCAAAACCACTGCTGCGCCGGCTGGCACCAGACTTGGCGGGTGCCATACGCACCTCGGCGAGCGTGTTCCAGGCGCCGCACTCGCCGCACTGGCCCTGCCATTTGGCGTAATCGGCGCCGCAATCGTTGCAGACATAGGCTGTGGTGCCCTTTTTTGCCATTGTGTTCATCCTTGGTTGATGAGGAGGTAAAAGTATATCTTTGAGGTTTCACGTTACAGGTTACACGTTGCACGTAAAAGCCTGAAACGGCACAAGGCTGGAAGTTGACGCCACGTGAAACGTGCAACCTGTAACGTGAAACTCTTCTTTCTGATACATTACCCCCATGACCCTGCTCCCCGAACGTACACTCAGTGTTTCTCCCCAACTCGCCGCAACCCTCGGTCTCGAGGAGGCGCTGCTGTATCAGTTGCTCGGCGATTACCAGGCGCTCGCCGGTGAAGGGGCCTGGGTGGATGTGGATAGCGGGCAGTTGCTGAAGTTGCTGCCGTTCTGGCAACTGCGCGACCTGCGGCGCATCGTGGCGAGTCTCGAGGACACCGGTGTGCTGCTCAGCGATGGCGCAGCATTCGGGGCCGCGGAGTCCTTTCGCTTCTGTTTGGTGACCACGGGAGCGGAGCCGCCCCCTCGAGCGGCCCGAGTGGCTCCGGCGCGCAAGACGACACGGCTGATCGACAGCGGCTGGGAGCCCGCCCCGGATGTGGTCGCGCAGCTCAACCAGTACGGTATCCCGCGAGACTTCATCCAGGCGCAGATCGCCGAGTTCGTCACCTATTGGAGCGAGCGCAATGAACCCAGACACAGCTGGAATGCCAAGTTTCTCAAACAGGTAGTGCGCCTGTGGCGGGAAGAAGAGACGCGCCAGGTGGCGCGCAGCCGCGAGGTACGCATGTTCGCGGCGTGGCAGCCCTCGCCGGAGGCCGTGGAGTTGCTCAATCGCCAGGCAGGGATCCATAGCAATTTCATCGAGGACGCGATTCCCGAGTTCGTACTCTATTGGCAAGAGCGCGGCGATGCCCGCTCCACCTGGAACTCGGATTTCGTTCGCCACGTCAAACTGCAGTGGGCGCGCTACACTGCCACTCTCGAGAACGACAGCGAGCCGCGGGCCATGAACCGCGAGTGGCAGCCCAGCGAGGATTTGTTCGAGGTGTTGCAACTGGCCAACATATCGCGGGAGTTCGCCATCCGGCAGATTCCCGAATTCGTGCTTTTCTGGCGCGAGAGCGGTCAGGCCATCAGTTCCTGGAACACCAAATTTCTTCAACACGTGAAGCGGCAGTGGGTGCGCCACTGCACTCAAGGTGATATCGGTCATGAAACAACTCAAGGACCTGCTCCAGCCACCCGTACCCGGGACCGCAGCCTCGTCGACGACCTTACCGACAGAAGCTGGGCGAACTGAAGCGCGGCGCAACGACGACGAGCTGATCGACACCATCAACCAGGTGTTCAGCCTGTTCCGCATCAACTATCACAACCAGTTTCACGCCGCGTTCAGCGACACGCAATTGCTCAACCAGGCCAAGCGCTTGTGGAAGGAAGCGCTGGAACCCTACAGTTCCCGCCACATCCTCGCCGCTGCGCGCCGGGTGATCGAAGAATCCGAATACCTGCCCACGGTTCAGCGCATGCTCAGCGCCTGCGAGGCAGGACTTGCCGAGTACGGCATTCCCGCGGTGCGCAGCGCCTACCTGGAAGCCGCCAACGCACCAAGTCCAAAAAACGCCCAATCCTGGTCGCACCCCATCGTCTACCTGGCCGGCAAAACCGTGGGCTGGTATGCCATGTCTCACGTGGCGGAAAACATCACGTACCCCGCGTACGCACAGGCCTACCGTGAACTGGTAAAAAAAGTGCTGGGCGGCCAGGCCTTCGAGGTGGATGCGCCGCTGGCACTGGAACAAAAGCCAGCGCCCAAGGCGGGGGTGGAAACCATCCGCCGCGAACTGCAGGAATTGCGGGATTTACTCGCGGAGTGAGCGCCGCTACCATCGACGCACCACGACAATCATAAGGAGACACAGATGACAAAAACTGCGGAGCAAGCCGTTCTCGATTTCTGCACGCTTTGGGAAAAACAGGATGTCGAGGGTGTCGTTCAGGCGATGACACCCGATTGCGTTTACGCGAACATGCCTCTGCCAGCCATGCACGGTCGCGATGAAGTGAGGGCATTCATCTCGAATCTGCTGACCACCACCAGCAAGGTGGAATTCATCGTTCACAACATTGCCACGGCGGCGGACGGCAAGACGGTATATACCGAGCGCACGGATGCCTTCAGTATGGGCGACAAACGCGTGGCCGCACCGGTGATGGGCATTTTCGTGGTGCGCGACGGCCTCATTCACGAGTGGCGCGACTATTCCGACATCACCGGCTTCATCACCGAAATGCGCAAAATGGGTTTTACGCCGGGTATACAGTTGTAGCGTATTGCCCGTGCTTGCAGGAGCCTACACAGGCGGGTTCCGGCAGCACTTGCTAGAATAGCGCCCCCTTTTTGCCGGATTTCCAATTTCACCGCCAATGCTGCGCATTCTGTGTTGTGTCTTGTTGCTCATCCCCCTTTCCTCGTGCACGACTCCAGACTACCAGGGCATGCAGTCCGCCGTGGAAGAGCGCGCCCGGCAGACCGTTTCCCGCTACTTCTTCCGTCAGTTCGGCACTGGTGTCGACAAGGTGTTGGCCGCGCTGGCCGCGGAGGATGGCTTTCTCGGCAATCCTCTCGTCAAGCTTTTGCTGCCGCCTCCCGTGGGTTTGATGGTGGAAGTGGGGCAGGCCTTCTACAGCAATCCCCAGGCGGCGTTGCTGGATACGCTCATCAACCGGGCTGCGGAACAGGTGACGTTGGGGGCCGGGCCGATACTGAAAACGGCGCTTGAAGACGTGATTCTCAACAATCAGGCGCAAGCGCTGTTGTCCGGCGGGCCCGGTGCGATAACGGAGCACTTGCGGGAGCGCACCGGCGAGGATTTGCACAAGGCCTTGTTGCCGTCGGTGAGCAAGGCGCTGGACGAGTCCGGCGCTGTGGCAATCTACCGGGAACTGGCGGAGATTTCCGATATCCTCAGTGGTATCGGGCAGGGCATTGACGATCTCGGTGACGTCCTGCGTAGTGATGAGGACGAAGACGGCGATACGCGAAAGGTGCCCGCGCCAGTGGCGGCGGATGAGCTGGATGAATACGTCACCGCGCGAACCATCGATGGCATTTTTCGCATGATCGAACAGCGGGAGTTGGTGCTGCGCGAGCAGATCGAGTTGCCTTGAGGGCAGGCTCGATAGCCCGTAGGGCGGTCAACATGTAACCCTGGCCGCCATCGGCTTTTTTTCGTAGGAGCAGTTCATGAACCGCCCCCACGGGTTGTGATTACTTGCGCAGTTGCCGGTAAATGAACAGCAACACGATGGCGCCGATCACAGCGGTGATGATACTCGCGATGCTCAGGTCGTTGACGCCGCCCCTGCCCACCAGCGAGCCGAGAAACCCACCCACGAAAGCGCCGCCGATGCCGATCAGGATGGTGACGATGATGCCGCCAGGATCCTTGCCGGGCATTGCCAGTTTGGCCAGCGCGCCGGCGATCAGGCCGAGAATGATCCAGGAAAGAATCCCCATTGTTATTGTCCTCTGCAGTGTTGTTGTTTTCGCCGGGCTGAAGTCACGGTTGTGCTTCTCCTTGTGACCCGC